>NZ_JQKV01000002.1:600000-828997 GCF_000746205.1 Halorubrum sp. BV1 | reverse complement strand
AGTTATTGATAGCCCCTTAATCTCGGACTCCTGATAGTTATAGGGGTGGTGATAGTAGATGACGGTATGGCTGGACGACCGGAGGATGCGGCTGATAAGGAGATTCTCGACTTTTTCAAAGAATCTGAGGATCTCGTGTTCTCTACGGGTGAAGTTGCTGATGCACTCTCCTATAGTCAACCGGGGATGTTCAAGCGGTTGACTAAGCTTGAAGAGAAAGAAAAGGTCGAATCAAAAAAACTGGGTGGGACAAAAGCTTGGTGGCTTGCAGAAAGTGAACGGGAGAAATAGACACATACAATATATAATTGAGTGAGAACTTGATCATGACCTATTTCACTACAGTTGCACAAGTCGTTGGAGCTATTGTCGGATTTATACTTGCATTTGCTGGCTCCATATACGTTGTAAGGAAGTCACAGATGCAGGTCCGACATAAAAAGCTCAGTGAAAAGATAGATGAGCTATCAGAAGAACTCGGAGAATTACAACAAGAATTCACAAATAGTTCTAGTTTTGACGACGATTTTGTGATAAATATCGTGCAAAATTTTTCTAACGATGACCGGTGGCCTGAACAGCCTGCAAAGTTGACAGTTTCACAAACAGAAATCAATTCAGAATACGAGCACATTTTCACATATATCTGTTCGATACAAGCTAAGTTAAATAAAGCAAAAGACACGAGTGATTACGCATTTGCACACGATATGGTACAAACAGCAAGTGAAGAAGCTGCCCAAGTTCTGTATCTGGGGACAGACAAACAAAATGAACTCAATTTGCCTGATGACATATCCGAAGATCTATTTATAGATGGCTTTATGAATGTGATGGCAATTGATGGCTCCGACATATTAACGCCAGATATGGTTAATAAAAACCCATCCAAATCAGTACTATATAATTCTCTATTTTTGTTGACTATTGGAACAATAATTCCGATTTTCACTACAATGAGCGTGATAAATACTGTTTTAGCTAATACACCGGACTGGGAGCTTTTTGTATTAGAAACCATCCACTTATGTTCAACACTAGTTGTTGGAAAATATACCGTTGAAAGCCTTATTGAAAATCTTGATGACATTATCTAATCTGTGAGGATTCCGCGCGACCCCCCACAAGGAGGGGTCGCGCGGGCAGCAACGCAGGATGGAAACCACCACATGAGAGAGGTGGGTCGGCGGGTGGCAGACCGAGTGAGTGTGAGCTGGACCAGGTGACCAGCCTAACCAGAGTATCGAACGCAGCCTACCAGCAGCAACGTCACTCGGCCGGACCACGATCGCGGAGAGCGTCCAGTAGATCGGGCCAGTCGAGGTCGAGCGCGAATAGGTCCGATTGAAGGTTCCAATCCCACGGAGCCGCATCGTTCGGATCAGGCTCAGCGTCCGCCGGTTCGAGGTTTTCGACCATCCCGCCGAACAGTTGGTTCGTCGGTTTGTCAGCCTCAGCGGGCCAGTCATCGAAGAAGTCGACGTCTTTCTTCGAGTGTTTGAAGAACGCGGTCGTGAACAGCCGTTTCAGCTCCGGGTGGCAGTCCTTCCCCGTGTGGAACACGGTGCCGAAGACGTCGACGTTGACCTTCGCCATCCGCTTGGCGAGCGGCGAGAACTGCGCCGCGACCTCGTAGCTGTTCGTTCGGGCGTCGAAGTGCGTCGATCCCTCGTCGATGAAGACAAATTTCGGCCGGTCGCGATGCTCGATACAGGTGACCGCGAGGTCGTGTGCGCTCGTGACGACGATATCCGTGAGCGGCCACGTCCGCGAGTTCGAGATTATCAGGAGATCGTCGACGGTCGCCGAGCGGAGTTCAGCGAGCAACGCCATCAGGTTCGTTTTCCCCGTGTTCGGGTTCCCGGCACCGCCGATGAACGCGGTCGCGTCGTTGTTCGTCATGAGCTCATCGAGCCGCAGCGGGAGCCGGAGCGCCGAGCCGTCGAGGTCCTGTTCCGTAATACCGACCAGATGCGAGAGCAGCATCGAGTTCCCCGAGCGAATCGCTTCGGAGGCCTGCCGGGACTGCTGGGTCCGGTCGACGAGCGACAGGAGTTCAGACGGCCGGTCGCGCCCGGCGCGAATCTCGTCGAGGAACACCGACGCCGACACGTCGTCAGGGTCGAGCGCACCGGCACCCGAGGCGAGGTCGCGTTCGGTGTCCATGTTGCCCGCCAGCTGCTCGGCGAGTTTCGCCGCCGTGAGCATTCCTTCGTCAACGTCAGTCATCGGCGGAGACCTCCACTTTCTCGCTGTGACCGTTGCGGTCGGTCGGCGGCTCGGTGTCGCCGAAGTCGAACCCCGACTTGTGGTCAAGGTCGGCGAGGTCTTCATCGTCGACGAGGTCGGAGAGATCGTCGCCGGTCGCGTCGTCGAGGCCGAACGCTTCGAGTTCCTGGTCGATGGCGCGACCGATACCGTCGCCCGAGTCAGGAAGCGACCCGTCCTCAAACAGGTCGATCACGCTTTCGACCGTGTTGCGAGTGGC
This sequence comes from Halorubrum sp. BV1, assembly GCF_000746205.1. Lineage (NCBI taxonomy): Archaea > Methanobacteriati > Methanobacteriota > Halobacteria > Halobacteriales > Haloferacaceae > Halorubrum > Halorubrum sp. BV1. The sequence continues at coordinate 826,509 of NZ_JQKV01000002.1, read as the reverse complement.
CCGACGGACCACGGTGAACGCGGAGGCTTCGAGGATGAATCCGCGCTGGGCGTCGTCCTGAAGCTGGCCGCGACACTCGTGGACGGCACGAAGCGCGCGGGTCAGCTCACGATCGTCGAGTGTGCCGCGCCACGTCCCCACGACGGTCATGTCTTCGAGGTCAACCTGTTTGCCGACGTAGAGGTTTGGGGACAGCTGGGTGATGTCGTAGCTGGGATTTTTGAACTCCTCGCCGTCGAGGATATCCATTTCGCGGAACTCGTCGGGTGGGAGTCGGTAGATCGCGCCGTCGAGGACGCTAGCGTCGAGGTCCATCAGGTAGATCCACGACGGATTGTAAAGCCACGACGTGACCTTCTGGCCGACCATGAAGCCGATCGGCGAGACGGCGACGGCGGCGACCCCAGCGATGTACCAGAAGCGCGGGACTTCGAGGTCGAACCCGACGACCATCGCGCCAGCAGCGAGCAGGGACGTACCAGCGATTATCTCAGGGGTGCGGGTTTTGGCCGCCTCGATGAAACGCCGATGCTTGGGTGTCTCGGGTTTGGTTTGTGGGTGTTGAGTCATGCTATGCGCTCCGATTTCTCATCTCGTCCGTAGACGACCTTCGCGACGACGTACAGAGTGACCAGACCGACACCGAGACCACCGCCGAGACCGGCGGCTTGTGCGTCCGAGGCGGTGAAGGGACCGGCGACGATCGGCGAGGAGGCTTGCAGCGGGACACCGTACAGTGTGGTTCCGTCGTCGATAGTGACGCCCGCCGCGCCGTTCGAGGGTTGGACGCTGAAGCGGATCGTCGTGCGCCCGTCGACGACGTACGACTGCCTGTTGAGTTCGCGCGGCTCAGTCAGGGCGACGGCCTCGGTGACCGTGATGCGTTCGCGTCGGTCGCCGTCGAGCACGAGCACGGCGGCGGAGCCGTCATACTCGGCCGAGCAGAGGTCGATGTGCTCAGTGATTTGCTGGGTACAGGCGTCAGCTTGTGCGGTACCGTTCGGGGTTTGGACAGTCGCGTTCGTGGCGTCTTGGGCGGCGACGCCGCCGGAGAGGGTTGCCACTGCGACGACTGCGATCAGGATAAAACGGGAGTTCATTGGAGTTAGTTCGAGGAGGCGAACAGTGCGGCGGCTCCGGCCACGACGACGGCGACGATCTCGCCCGGGAGACCGAACATATCGAGGCCGGAGAGGTCGAGGCCGCCTCCGTTCGATTGTGAGTTCTCGAACTGTTCGATCAGCTCTTGATTCTGCTGTTCGAGCTGGTCCCACTCTTCCTGCGTGATGTAGTTGCTGTCAGTCTGTGGTTCCGACGAGGTGAACGTCGTCGCGGTTGCTGGTTCCCCGGTTTGGGTGTTCACCATGTCGTCGACGGTGAACGTCCCGTCGAGTTTCAGCGTCTCGTACTGCGTCTCAGTGCTGGTTGCGTGGAACCGTGCGGACGCGACTTCGGTGATGGCGGTTTCGAGGTCGCCCGAGGCGTCGTACGACCATGTACCATCGCCGTTGTCCGTCCAATCAGCAGCCGGGACAGAGACAGTCTCGCCAGCGATGGTTTCCACCTCGATGGCAGTGCCCTCGTAGGGTTCCTGTGTGATGGTGATGGTGCCGCCGTCGACGGCGGTATTGATGGCTGTCCAGTCGCCCTCGACGAGACTCATGTCCGTGGTGAAGTAGACATCACCCGTGAACGTCGACGGATCGTAGGTCACGCCGACTTCGAGCGGACCATCCGAGGCGTCAGAGAGTCCGAACGATCCGCGCATGGTCGCGCCAGTGCTGTCGACAGTGATGGTCGCTTCGCGTTTGAGGTCGACAGGCTGGTTCAGTGCGATGAGGTCGGCAATGGCTTGACTCGTGCCCTCTTCTTTGGCCATCATCGACGCGCGTTCGCGAGGCGTCACGAGTTCGGAGACTTCGATCGAGCCGGACTGAACGTCGCCGTAAATAGTAGTCACCCACGTCGAGATACCGTTACGAACGTTTTGGAACGTCGTATCGATAGAGGAGAAAAGGCTATGCCACGCAGCCTGATCGAAGTAGTTTAGTCCGTCGTGAATCCCGGACTGTGGATTGATCCGAATCACAGAGTACGTGGAAGTATCTGCTTCTAAGGGGTTAGCACCACCATCTCGGTCGAGCACGTCGATTGTAGACCCATCGGGTAGGGTGTGAGAAATCGTGCCAGCAGTCGGAGGATTTGAGAAAGTCCAGCCGCCGTAAGGCGTGGTTCCCCCCGGCTCGACACGAGAGAATGGGCCAGCATCTTCGGTCTGAAGGCTCAGGTCAGGGTGACTTGCGACCGCAGCGACCATGCCCTCGAACTCCCGATGCGATTCATTCCACGACTTGAGGAGGTTCTTTTTGACTGTTGTCTCGTAGGTGTCGATGGCAGAAGTTGCAGCATCGAGCACAGCAGACTCAGCCGAGCCAGCGTTTAGCTCCTCGATGGCGGCGACCTTCGCATCGGTGTAGGCAGTGTGTTCGACACCGTCGAGGATGTTCTGGTTGTCGATGAACGTGCTCGCGTTCGTCGACTTGCGAGTCTTGGCTGTCTGGTAGATTTGCTGTCTAAGCGCATCAGCAGTCAGCCCCTCAGCCGGAGCATCAGCACCGATGATTTCGTAGTCGCGGAGCGACCAGCCGAGACCGAGCGCGCCAGCAGCGAGTGCGCCAGCGACGAGCGGGGCGACGGCTTGGGTGTTTCCGACGGGGCCGTGTTCGTACGAGAGGCCAGCCGCGGCGACCGCGGAGGCCCCGAGGCCCTTCACGAAGGTCCGGCGACCAAGACGAGAGCCAGACCGAACAGCATCACTGTCAGAGTCCAGAGCGTCCCGAGGAGGAGCGCCCGGAGAGGCGTTACCGCTAGCGGTTGTGTTGTCATTTTTGGAACTCATAATGGTGAGTACAGCGGGGTGGTTACCGAACAGCGACGCCCCATGCGCCGACCGTCACGAGGAACGCGACGATCGGGCCGACGTTCGAGGTTGTGTTCACGAGGTCGGCGATCTGCGGCACGTACTGGTACCCGAGGATCAGGAGCGGGCCAGCGAAGATCGCGACCTGCTCCCACTGCTCGTAGTATTGGAAATCCTTCGTCTCAGACGACGCGAACGCGACAGCGTACGCACCGAGTGAGACGAAGGTGGCGTGTTGTGCCGTGAGCGTGTAGTTCGAGAGCCACACGAGCGTGATGTCGGTGATGCCGCCGAACTGGTAGAGGCCGGAGGCGATGAACGCGACCGACAGAAGCGCGGGAATCGTGCGAATGTTGGTGTAGTCCGACACCATGTCGCCCATCGAGTTCGAGTACGACGACGCCATCAGGAATCACCCTGAATCTTGCAGAACGTCGGGAGGTAGCTCCCGCCGTCGTCCAGCTCCTCCTCCTCGGTTCCGCGAGCGATCCAGACTGTATCGCCTCGTTCGAGGTTGCCCTGTTTCAGGGCAGTCTTCACCTCGTCTTTGGCGAAGTAGTCCTCAACGCCCCGGTCTTTGTCCTTGATGGTGAGACGGAACCACGGGCCGTAGTCCCCCTCTCCCTCGGTGATGTCGAGCACAGGCCCGAACAACGTTTCACCGGACGAGAGTTCGATTGCTTCCGATCCATCCGACGTAGGCGCGGCGGCGTCAACGAATCCGTCCGGCGCACTTGGCATTTCGCTCGCCATTACAATTGTTAGTGTGCGAGATTTGTAGATAAATGGGAGACCTGTGCGAAGTGAAAGTAAAACTCAGAAACAGTAGCAAGCAAAGCGATCATCTATTCTTTTTATATGGTACTTTTGACGGTCAAGCGGATTTCGTCGAGCGCGGACGGCGGAAGCATGAGCTGCCCGGCGATGGAGATCGGCGAGGTTTCGCCAGTCGATTTCACGAGTTCTTTAATCGCAATCCGTTCGCGTTCGCCGAGTTCCGGTTCGGGCGATGACTGTCTCTCGAACCGCTCGGTGTACCAACTGTCAGACCACTGTTTTGGAGTCACCCGGCCATTAGCGCGGACCGTTTCGGACCATTCGCGAGCGACCAGCTCCGGCGGCGGGACGCGCCCGGCACGAACGTCAGATTCATCGAATAATGTGGTACTTTCCCAAGGCTTCGGACCTTCGAGGAGATCTGGCTGTGGAAGGTACGGGAGGTCAGTCGTATCCATGATGGAGCCGACGCCCTCGACGACGATCTTTCCGTAAGCGGTCCCGCCGGGAGAGCCGATTTCAGTTTCCTCCTCGGTGGAGAGTTGCACAACAGCGTCTGGTTCCCACTCGGGCGGGCGTTCGAACCCGTCTCGCTGCCGCTCGGCGGGAGGGGCTTCGGCAGATTCTGGTATCGGAACCTCTCCCGATATCGTGTGATTCGGCGCTTCAGTTTCGGTCGCACACAGCGGGCAGGTGTCCGGTTCGAGATGATCACATCTGCGCGCCCGCGTTTCAGACCCGAGCGATCCGGCCGATCGAGCAGAAGGCCACCGCTCTGCGAGTGTCCGTTCGGGTTCCTCCTCGGTTTCAGAGTCTTGGTCAGGCGACGACTGCGACAACCGAGTTCGAGCGAGCGATTTCTCAGTTTGGTCGATTCCGTGCGGCGAGCCACACTCTGCACATTCGTATTCCAGTCCGGGCTTCGAGGATGGAACGATAGAATCAGCGTGTTGAACCGACTGCTCCGTCTCTTCATCGAAATACTGCTGCTGGCAGGCGTCTGCTTTGCACGCCGCGGTCGCCCATCGCGAACGACTGTATTTCTGCGTCGTCGTCGCCCACTGCGAGGCCGCCCAGATGAGGTATTCGTCGGAGCGTTCGAGCAAGTCCTGATCGGGAGCCACGGCGAGATATTCGGACACGTAACTGGCGAAATCCTGTATTTCGTCGTCTCTACGGACGGTAACTGATTCATCGAGGTCGTGCGCGGCCCATCCCGCGCCGTCGCATTCCGAGACGTGTTTCGCCACGATCGGGCGATAGGTTTCTGGGTCGGTTGCGACGCTGGTACTGGTAGCGATCGCAGCTGCGTCAAAGATGACGACCGGATGTGAGTGAGAATATCCTGTCGCGGGTTTTTGCGGACCAGGGTGTGGTTCTGACTGCCACCACCACGCGTATTCACCGGGTGATAGACCGAGTGTGTCTTCGAGCACGTATCGCAGGGTTCGCTTCACCGAGTTCGACGAGCCGGACCACGCGTCGCGGATTTCCCGGTCGTGGTCAGCGATTGGTCGAAACGACCCATCGCGGTCGAGCGAAGACGCGGTAAGACCGAAAAGCACGGTCACGGGTTCGGCGAACTCAGCTTCACAGGTCCGTCCACATGGGTAATTTCCACCCATAAATTGGCGTTCGAGTGCCTTTAGACGAGCGTACTGCGTGGATTGGTATTCCGGTGTGAGGCTGTTGTCCATGTCGACGAGGAACGACTCGTAGTCTTTCCGGACCTTGGAACCGCGCGCCATCCGGAGGAATTTGTCTCTGTATCCCTCGTACCATTCCAGCATTTCTTGAATAGCAACGATCAGCGGCAAGGAGCCACGGGCAACGGTTTCCTCGACGATTTTCTCTTCTGTCTCACCGATTTCGACCGTTCGGAGAACAGTCTCCGGTTCTTTGAGAACTTCTTCTCGTAGCTTGCGACCGTGGACTGTTGAGACCGGTTCGAAGACACGATCTTCGTATCGATCGATGATTCCGCGGACTCGTTCATCGACAGTCGGGAGATCGACCGGTCGGTGAGAGAGTTCCGGAGAGCTAGGGCCTGTATCGTTCGACGCGGGGTAAGTCCCGTTGGAAAGCCAAGCCGCATCCGCACCCGCTTCGTCCGGCGCGCTCATCGCTCACCTCCAGATGTGCGCGCGACCGCAGCCGCGACAGCACCGCCGCTCGTTTGGCGACCTTCGGTCGCCTGTGCGCGGTCGGTGCCGTTCGGTCCGCGTACGGCGGACCTCACGGACCACAAGGTCACCGACCGCTTGGAGAGTTTGACCTGGAGCGCGGTGTCGAGGCGGACGAGATCGAGCCGGAACCGTTGGGAGGTGGACCGGCGCGCAGCTGACCGGTTCACTTTTTGCTTGGGTTCGAGAGTTCAGCTGGTCTCTCAGGACAGTCGAGCGCGTGGCCGTACTCGATCTGACTCGACGAGTTCCGCGTGCAGCGTTGGCCGCAGACCGGACACCAGAACTCACCCGGACCGTTGGCGGTGAGGTGACAGTCGGAATTGGCTCGCGAGCCGAGGCTCACCGCCGATCACCCCCGAGAACAATGAAAACCGGGCGACCGCGAAGGGGGGCGTTAAGCTGATGAACGGAATCCGAATAGCGGTCGCTAAACCGTTTTGAGAATCTGGCAGTAGAGGACCTATCGACCTCGTTCTCCGGGATTTGACGAACGACCCAAGAACCGAGGGTTTCGGAGCGGGCACAGTGGGATTCGAACCCACGACCGTCGGATTAGAAGTCCGACGCTCTATCCTGGCTGAGCTACGTGCCCTCACTCGGAGTTCGCGCGCCCGATATAAAAAACGCCGACGGTTCGCGCCGACGACGGCGGTCCCAACAGCAGACCTAAGTCCGCGAGCGGACTAGCCGCGGCCAATGAACGTTATCGGAACCGTCGGCCTCCCCGGGAGCGGCAAGGGGGAGGCGGCGAACGTGGCCGAGGACGCGGGCATCCCCGTGGTCGTGATGGGCGACGTGATCCGCGCGGAGTGTCGTCGCCGCGGTCTCGACCCGGCGGAACACCACGGCCGGATCGCCGGCGCGCTCCGCGAGGAGGAGGGCGACGACGCCATCGCCGCCCGCACGCTCCCGCTGATCCGCGAGGCGGCGGCAGAGAGCGACGGCGATACCGTCCTCGTCGACGGTCTCCGCTCGACGGTCGAACTGGAGCGCTTCCGCGAGGCGTTCGGCGACGACTTCACGCTCGTCGCGGTCCGCGCTCCCTTCGAACTCCGCGCCGAACGCCTCGACGATCGCGACCGCGACGACTCCGACTCCGATCTGGAGGCCCTCCGCGAGCGCGACGCCCGCGAGATCGACCTCGGCCTCGGCGAGACGCTGGAGCGCGCCGACGCGGAGATCGACAACACCGGGACGCTGGCGGCGTTTCGGACCCGCGTGCGAGAGGTCCTCGGGATTGACGACGGGGGCGAGGACACCGGCGGGCGCGCGGACGAGCCGGATTCCGCGACCCCGGACCCCACGGCCGCCGACGCCGGAGGTGACGGCGCGTGATCTACAGCGTCGACGTCGACATCAGAGCCCCGGTCCGCGACACCGAAGTGACCGACCGGGTCGCCGACGCGGTGTCGAACGTCTTCCCGGACGCGGAGCTGACCCACGAGAACGGCGCGCTCGTCGCCGAGACTCATACCCTCGACGCCTTCTCCGACGTGCTCCACGAACAGGAGATCCTCGATACGGCTCGGCGGGTCTTCCTGAACAACGCCACGGACGAGGGGTTCTCCTTCTCGCTCAAGAAACAGGCCGCCTTCGAGGGCGTGGTCAACTTCGCCGTCGGCGAATCCGACGAACTCGGCGAGATCGACGTCGACGTCCGCGTCCGTGAGCCCGACGTCGAGGCGTTTATCGACTACGTCGCGCCCGAGACCGACGAGGGGCGACCGGTCGATCCGGTCCGCGAGTACGGCGACCGGTTCGATCCCGAGGACGCGGAGTACTGAGAGGTTCGGCTCGGCGTCGCCGCGACTCGCCGGTTCAGTCGCTCAAAAGCGACGAGACCGCCCCGCCAATCGAACCGAAGACAGCCGGGTACACCGCTCCCGCAAGCAGGACGGCGGTGACGAGCGTCGGAGCGACCGTGCCGTCGCCCATGGCGCGCCGGAACAGGAACGCGCCGATCACCGCGAGCGGGAGGTAGCCGGCGACGACGAGCGCGCCCGATCTCGCCCCCACGACCGCGTCGGTCGCGCCACTGAACCGTCCCGCGGCGATCCCGGCCACGAAAAGCAGCAGCGGCGGGAGGACGAACAGCCACCCGAGCGACCCCCCGTCGGCCTGCGAGATAAGGTTCATCGACCGGGCACCGCCCACGAGCGCCGGAATCTCGGTGTCGACGAAGTGAGCATTATAATACACCCACCCGACGCCCTGCCACGTCGGGATCGGGTCGCGGCCGAACAGGTCGGCGAAGAAGTTGACTCCGCGAAGCTGGTCTTCGACCCGACCGCTCTGGGTGAGGAAGGTGACTAGGTAGCCGAGGACGTAGGTGGCGGCACCGAGTCCCGCGCCCGCGGCGGCGCGGCCGACGATTCCGCTCTGTCGGCTCGATCTGTCGGGGACTGACATGTACCCCGAGTCGAGCCGGCCGCGGTAAGTGTTTGGTGGCTCGCGTCGTGTCCGATATCAGCGCGTTCCTCCGCGTTCCTCCCGCTCGCCGGTCGAAACTCGCTGCATCAATTTCGCGAGGGTCGCGTTCACCCGACGACGCCGTACTCGCGGAGCGTCTCCCGGAGCGCGGCGCGTTTCACCAGCGCGAAGCCGACACAGATGATAGCGAAGCCGGCGACCGTGTTTGGGGTGACGCCCTCGCCGAGGAACGCCCACCCAGCGAGCGCGGCGAAGACGGGCGCGACGTACGAGACGAGGTTGATCTCGATCGGGCCGAGCCGGTCGAGCAGCCGGAAGTAGATGAGGAAGCCGAGCCCGCTCGCAGCGACGGCGAGGTACGCGAGCGCGAGGAGCGCCTCCGTCGACCACGTCACGTCGGCGGTCGACTCGCCGAGCCCCAAAGAGAGCAGGTGCGTCAGGACGGCCCCGAGGAGCATCGACCACGCCTCCATCGTCTCTATCGACATCTCCGTGTCGGCGGCGCGGGTCAGAACCGACCCGAGCGCGAAGGCGGCCGCCGCGAGCAACACGAGGAACTTGGCGACGGTGCCGCTGCCGGTCAGGTTCGCCGGGTCGGGCGCGGCGAGCACGACCGCGCCCGCGAGCCCGACGAGCAGGCCGACGACGCCGACGGCGGTCAGCCGCTCCGAGGGGAGAAACGCCCGCGCGAACACCGTCGTCAGGACGGGCGAGAGGCTGACGATCACGGCCGCGACGGCGCTCGTCACGGCCGGGTCGCTCTCGCCGACGAAGAGGAACGCGTGGTACGCGGCGATGATAAGCGTCGCGCCGACCGCGACGACGCTCCACTCGTCGCGGCCCCGGGGAAACGGGTCGTCGACGGCGTAGGCGGCGTACCCGAGCATCACGACGCCGGCGACGTCGAAGCGGAACGCCGCGAACAACACCGGCGGAAAGTACGCCAGCCCGGCGTTGATCGCCATGAACGCCGATCCCCAGACGGCGGCGAGGAGGAGGAACAACGAGGTGGTCCGTAGTCGGCTCACGTCGGCTCTCTCCCGGGAACGAGCCAAAAGGTTCCGGAAGCGACCCGGTCCGCCGAAACCTATCGAATCCGGTAGCGGTCCGGACCGGCGTCACCGCCGGTCTCGCGGGCGACCACGCCGACGTCGGCGAGCCGGGAGAGCGCGTCGTCGACGGTTCGCTCGCGAGCGCCGACCTCCTCGGCGACGGTGGCGGGCGTGCCGTCCGTCTCGACCAGCGCCGCGAGCACCGCGGCGAAAAAGCGGCTGTCGGCCTCGGTCCCGAGCCGGTCGTCGATCCGCGAGAGCGTGTCCTCGACGCGCCCCTGCACCCACCGCTGGGCCAGCGAAAGCTCGCGATCGAGATCCTGCAGTCGGGAGAACTCGCTCGCGAGGTCGGGTAGATCCGTCGCCGGCCCGACGCCCGAGCCGTCGGGGAGTTCGATGGAGAGGTGCGGACACCGGCCGGACATATCGAGGCTGCTCTTTGCAGGATACGCGCTCTTCGCGCCGAAGCCGTAGGGCGAGACGCTTACCTCCAGCCTGAGGCTGCGCGTGATCCTGAAGTACTTGCGGCGCTGGTCGTCGGTCGTCGACTCGATCAGACCGGCCTCCTCCAGCTTCCGCAGGTGGTCTATCACCGCCTTCGGGCTCACGTCGAGGTACTCCGAGATCTCCGTGACGTAGCAGGGCTTGGTGGCGAGCAGCCGGAGGATGCGCCGCCGGTTCTCGTTACCGAGGAGATCGAGCAGTACTGCGGAGTCCATTAACGTATGGTTAGCGTCGCGCGCTGATAAGGCTGACTTCCCGATGGCGTCGGCGTCGCGTCCAGCCGCGGTCCCCGCCGGGTAGCGAAGGGTAATTACCCCACGGCGGGGAAACGCGTGCATGGAAACGGCGCTCATCATTCTCGACGGATGGGGTCTCGGTGCGGGTGCCGACGGCGGCGATCCGGACACCGGAGACGACGATCGCGGAACCGATGCGGACGCCGCAACCGCCGACCCCTCCGGACGCCCGCCGGGGCGCGACGCGGTCGCGGCCGCGGAGACGCCAACGTTCGACGCGGCGACCGAGCGCGGGGCCGACGGCCGCCTCGTCGTCCACGGCCGCCGGGTCGGCCTGCCGGAGGGCCAGATGGGGAACTCCGAGGTCGGCCACCTCAACATCGGCGCGGGACGGGTCGTAAAGCAGGCGTACACGCGGATCTCGGACGCGCTCGCCGAGGGTTCTCTTGCCGACAACGACGCGATCGCGGCGGCGTTCGACCACGCCGCCGAGACCGGCGGACGAGTCCACTTCATGGGGCTCGTCTCCGACGGCGGCGTCCACTCCGATGTCGAACACCTGCTCGCGCTCATCGACGCGGCGGCGGACGCCGGCGTCCCGGCGACCACGCACGCGTTCACCGACGGCCGCGACACCGCGCCCGAGATCGCAGACGGGTTCCTCGACGACGTGACGAGCAAAGCCGACGAACGCGGGACCGGCCACGTCGCGACCGTCACGGGCCGGTATCACGCGATGGACCGCGACGAGAACTGGGAGCGCACGAAGAAGGCGTACGACGCCATCGTCGAGCGCGACGCGCCGCACACGGCTGCGAGCGCGGTCGCGGCCGCCGAGGAGGCGCACGCTCGCGGCGAGACGGACGAGTTCATCGAGCCGACGCTCGTCGCCGGCGAACCCGCCCTCGCCGACGGCGACGCGGTCGTCTTCGTCAACTTCCGGGCCGACCGCGCCCGCCAGCTCGTCCGGATGCTCACCGACACGCGGCCGGACTGGACGTTCGATCTCGACCAGCCTGAGGTCCGGCTGACGACGATGACCGAGTACGACGAGACGTTCGACTTCCCGGTCGCCTTTCCGCCGCAACAACCGGCGAACACGGTCGGCGAGGTCGTCTCCGATGCCGGCTTGACCCAGCTCCGGACCGCCGAGTCGGAGAAGTACCCGCATGTGACGTACTTCCTCAACGGCGGCCGCGAGGTGGAGTTCACGGGCGAGATGCGGACGATAGTCGAGAGCCCGGACGTGCCGACCTACGACCAGCAGCCGGCGATGTCGGCCGAGGACCTCACCGACGAGGCGATCGCGACGATCGAGACCGACGACCCCGATCTGGTCGTTCTCAACTACGCCAACCCCGACATGGTGGGCCACACCGGCGACTTCGACGCCGCGGTCGACGCTGTCGAGGCGGTCGACGCACAGCTCGACCGGCTCCTCGATGCAGTCGCTGACGCGGGCGGTCACGCGGTCGTCACGGCCGACCACGGCAACGCAGACGACATGGGGACGCCGGCGGACCCACACACCGCTCACACGTTCAACCCCGTCCCGGTGGTCTATCTGACGCCCGACGGCGACGGCGGGGGGACCGCGATCCGCGACGGCGGTTCGCTGTGTGATATCGCGCCGACTCTGCTCGATCTGATCGGTCTTGACCTGCCCCCCGAGATGACGGGGGAGAGCCTCCTCTCGGAGTAGCGGCGACTCCCACGGATGCGGTTCCGCCGAAGTTCCCGTCGGTACCGAGCGAGAACCGCCGAAAGCCAAAAGCCCGCACGGCACTGACTCGCGGTATGAACGAGCCCGGTACCGTGGGCGTGCTGTTGGACCAGGAGACGCTCCACGATCGGCTCGACGAAGCGCCTGAGTGGCTCCAAGCCCACTACCGGACCTTCCGCGAATCGATGCTCGGCGAGCGCGATGGCTCGCCGTTCCCCTGTTATTTCGGGATCGAAGTCGAGCGGAAGGGCGAGATGCTGTACGCCGCCTGCGAGTCGACGACGGACCCGGCGGCGCTGCTCCGGCTCCGCGACACGCTCGTCGAGTACCTCGACACCTATCCCGACCACGCCGACCGCGCTCCGCTCGCGGTGTTCTTCCGTCCGCCGGCGGACGACGCGGGAGAGGCGCACTACCACGAGCGGCTCTGGCACGTCTTGGAGTTCCTCCACGTCCACGACCCCGAGCCGTGGCCGGACTCGATCCCGATCGACCCGGACACGCCGCGCTTCGAGTTCTGCTTCGGCGGCGAGCCGATCTTCCCCACGTCGCGAGCGCCGTTTTACGACGACAGGAAGAGCCGGTACTCGCCGGTCGGCCTCGAGATCACCTTCCAGCCGCGGGCCGTCTTCGAGGGGATCACGGCAGACACGGCGGCGGGTCAGCAGGCCCGCGAGACGATCCGCGACCGCATGAGTGAGTACGACGGCGTCTGTCCGCACGCCGATCTGGGCGACTGGGGCGTCGAGGGCGACCGCGAGTGGAGGCAGTACCTGTTTCGCGAGGACGAGGACGCGAGCCCGGACGCCTGCCCGCTGGAGCCGACCCGCGAGCACCCCAAGGTGCCGGACGACCTGCTCGAAGCCGGCGCGTGGCGCGCGTTCGCCGGGAGCGACGGCCGCGGTTCGGCGGCCGCCCCCGAGCGGGCCGGAGCGGGCGGCGACGAGGCCGTCACGTCCGGTCTCGACGATGACTGAGGCGCTCCCCGAGGACGCGGTCCTCCTCCTCGTCGACTTCCAGACCGGCTTCGACGAGCCGGGGTGGGGCGAGCGAAACAACCCCGACGCGGAGGCGGTCGCCGCCGCGCTGCTCGACCGGTGGCGCGCCGACGGCCGCCCGGTCGCCCACGTTCGGCACGCGTCGACCGAGCCGGACTCGCCGCTTGCCCCCGACGAGCCGGGGTTCGCGTGGACGCCGGAGACGGCCCCGATCGAGGGCGAGGCAACGTTCGAGAAGTCGGTCAACGGCGCGTTCCTCGGGACCGGCCTCGACGAGTGGCTGACCGAGCGGGGGTACGACTCGCTCGTCGTCTGCGGGCTCACCACCGATCACTGCGTCTCGACCACGGTCCGGATGGCGGAGAATCGCGGCTACGACGTGACGGTCGTCGCCGACGCGACCGCGGCGCACGCCCGCGAGGAACACGACGGCGCTCGGATCGATCCCGAGACCTCACACCGCGTCGCGCTCGCGCACCTGCGTGGCGAGTTCGCGACGGTTACAGAGAGCGCGACGCTTCTGGACTGACGAAACGCGAAACCGGCGCTCACGAAACGCGAAATCGACGCGCGCTCGACCCGCACGCTTTTGCCGTCTGCTCGCTGTGTCGTAGGTATGCAACGCGGCCGGCGGAAACCGGACTGGCTGAAGTCGCGTCCCCCCTCGGGAAGCCGGTTCACGGAGATCAAAGCGAGCCTCCGCGAGCGCGACCTCCACACCGTCTGTGAGGAGGCCAACTGCCCGAACATGGGCGAGTGTTGGTCGGGAGCCGACGGCCCCGGAACCGCGACGTTCATGCTCATGGGCGATCGCTGCTCGCGCGGCTGTAACTTCTGTGACGTCGAGACGGGCGGGATGGGGCCGCTCGACCCCGACGAGCCCGAAAACGTCGCCGACGCGGTCGCGGAGATCGGCCTCGATTACGTCGTCTTGACGTCCGTCGACCGCGACGACCTCGCGGACGGCGGGTCGGCTCACTTCGCCGAGACGATCCGGGCCATCAAACGGCGCGACCCGGAGATCCTCGTAGAGACGCTGATGCCTGATTTCCAAGGCGACCCGGAGGCCGTCCGCCGGATCGTCGACGCCGGTCCCGACGTGATCGCCCACAACGTGGAGACGGTAGCGCGGCTTCAGTGGCCGGTCCGCGACCGGCGGGCCGACTACGAGCAGTCGCTCGCCGTGCTCGATCTCGTCGACCGCGAGTCCGACATCCACACCAAGACGAGTCTCATGCTCGGCGTCGGCGAGTACGGCCACGAGGTGTACCACACGCTCGGCGACCTCCGGGAGGTCGGCGTCGACATCGTCACGTTCGGGCAGTACCTCCAGCCGTCGCGCTCACACCTCGACGTGTTCGAGTACGTCCATCCGGACGTCTTCGAGACGTGGCGCGCGGTCGCCGAGTCGGAGTTCGGCTTCCTCTACTGTGCGTCCGGTCCCATGGTTCGCTCCTCGTACAAGGCCGGCGAGCTGTTCGTCGAGGCGCTGCTGCGGGAGGGGCGCTCGGAGACGGACGCGCGGCGACGAGCGCGGGCCGCCGGCGGAGACTGACGGCGGAACGCGGCGGCCGCCGAGAACCGGCGGCGGACGCCGACACCCGACGGCTGGCTGACGATTTCGCCCCGCACGTTCGTCGAAACAGCGAATTATTTACCTCTCGGTGTCTGAACCTGCGTCAGTGAGACGCACACATGGGAACAACTGAACCGTCACTGGTCGACACGGTACGGGCCAGACCGGGACTCTTTCTCGTCGCGGTCCTCGCCGGCCTCCTCTTCGTCGACCTCCTCGCGAAGCTCGCAGGGGTGTCGGTCGGCCCGATCGGGGGCGCGCTCTCCGTCGATCGGTTCCGGTCGAACCTCTGGAGCGGGCTCGTGATCGGGCTCGTGATCGGGCTCGCCGGAATCGGCCTCTCGTTGACGTACAGCATCCTCTCGTTCGCGAACTTCTCGCACGGCGACCTCGTCTCGACCGGTGCGTTCACCGGCTGGGGCGTCGCCTTCCTGATCGCCGGGTTCGGCGACGTCCCGGTTCGAACGCTGCTCTCCGTCCGCGACGCCGGGAGCGCGTCGCCGGGCGACATCGGCGCGCACATCCTCACCACGCCGGGTGCGATACTCGTCGGCCTCGTCGCCGCGTTCGTCGTCACCGCCGCTGTCGCGCTGGCGCTCGATCGGGCGTTCTACAAGCCCATGCGCGACCGCGACGGTATCTCGATTTTGATCGCCTCCATCGGCGCGGCGCTCGTCGTCCGATACCTGCTCCAGTTCGTCTACGGCTCCGACCGCCGAGGAATCACTGCGAGCGTCGACGCGTCGAACGTCGTCTTCGGCCCCCTCGGCGTCTCGATCAACGCCCACGAACTCACGATCGTCGTGGCGGCGATCGGGTTAATGCTCGCGATGCACTTCATGCTCCAGCGCACGAAGCTCGGCACCGCGATGCGCGCGATGGCCGACAACAAGGACCTCGCGCTCATCACCGGGATCCCAGCCGAGCGCGTCGTCACCGCGACGTGGATCATCGGCGGCGGACTCGCCGGCGCGTCGGGGTACCTTTACGTGCTCTTGCGCGGCACGATCCAGTTCGACTTCGGGTGGCTCCTCTTGCTCCTCATTTTCGCCGCCGTGATCCTCGGCGGTATCGGGTCGGTGTACGGCGCGATCGCGGGCGGACTCGTCATCGGCGTCGTGTTCACCACCTCGACCATCTGGATCCCCTCTGACTTCAATCAGGCCGCGGCGTTCGCCGTGATGATCCTCATGCTCCTGTTGCGTCCCGAGGGGCTCTTCGGAGGTGTCTCGACCGCATGAGCGACGCAGATTCCGCGACCGCCGGCGGCCCCGACAGCGCGTTCGGCGCGCTCGCAGACGCTGCCCGACGCAGCGACCTCGGATTAGTGCTCGCCACGCTCGCCGTCATCTACGCCGCGGCGACCGTGTTGACCGCCACGAGCGGACTCAACAGCGTCGTCGGCCTGCTGGAGACGCTGACGTTCCTCGGGCTGGTGTACGCGCTCTCCGCGCTCGCGTTGAATCTCCAGTGGGGATACACCGGGCTGTTCAACATCGGCGTCGCGGGGTTCATGGCCGTCGGCGTCTACACGATGGGAATGGTCGTCAGGTCACCGAATCCCGCGTTCGGTCCGCCCGGACTCGGACTCCCGCTTCCCGTCGGCATCCTCGCCGGAATGGGGATGGCGGCGTTACTCGGTGCCGTCGCGGCGCTCCCGGCGCTGCGGCTCAAGGCCGACTACCTCGCTATCGTCACGCTCGGCCTCTCCGAGATCATCCGGCTCACGCTCCAGTCGAGCGCATTCGACACGTTCCTGCGGGAGACTATCGGCGTCGGCACCGGCGGCGGTCGCGGGATGGGGATGCCCGCGAACCCGGTCCGCGAACTGTTCCTCGTCGGCGGACAGGCGGGGTCGCCGACCCCGTTCGGCGAACTCGTCTTCGGAATCTTCGGCGACGGCGGGCTCGGAATTGCCCACCCGATACTCATCGGCTGGGGGTACATCGCCGTCCTCGCCGTCGTCCTCGCCGGCTACTACCTCCTCCTCGAACGCCTCGGGCGCTCGCCGTTCGGCCGGGTGCTCACGGCCATCCGGGAGGACGAAATCGTCGCCGACTCGCTCGGGAAGAACGTGAACCTCGTGAAGATCAAGGTGTTCGTCATCGGCTGTGCGCTGATGGGACTCGCCGGCATCCTCTGGTTCGGCAGTCAGGGCAACGTCTCCCCGACGCCACAGTTCATGCCGCTTCTCACCTTCTACGTCTTCATCGCCGTCATCATCGGCGGTTCCGGCTCGAACACGGGGTCAGTGATCGGCGGGCTCGTCTTCGCGGCGGCGCTTTTCGAGGGACCGCGACGTGTCGGGAGCACGGTGCGCGGGCTGATCGACGCGCAGACGCCGCCGTCGTTCGCCGACGCCCTCGTCTCACTCGACCCGGTCACGCTACTCGCGTACGCGACAGAAAACATCGCGCCGCTGCAGTTCGTATTCCTCGGGCTCGTGTTGGTGTTCATCATCCGTCGGCGGCCCGACGGCATCCTCGGCGACCGGATCGAGACGGCCGCTGCCGTCGACCTCACAGAGCGGCCGAACGGGGGTGACGCGAATGAGTAGCCCCCCCGACGCACCACGCGACGTGGAGGATGCGGACGTCGCGGAGGATACGGACGTCGCGGAGGATGCGGACGTCGCGGAGGTTGCTGACGCTTCGGAGGTTGCGGCCGCCGCGAACGCCGGATCAACGGCCGACGCGGAGACGCAGGACAGCCCCGTCGAGGAGGCTGCGAAGCACACGCCGACGGACGCTCCGCTGCGCGTCGAGGGGCTCGTCAAGCAGTTCGGCGGCGTCACCGCCGTCGACGGCGCGACGTTCGAGGTCGAACGCGGGAGCCTGACCGGGCTCATCGGCCCGAACGGGGCCGGCAAATCGACGACGTTCAACTGCATCACGGGCGTCCACGAGCCGACCGCGGGGACGATCCACTTCGAGGGCGAGGCGATCACGGGGCTCGAACCGTACCAGATCGCCCGGAAGGGGCTCGTTCGGACGTTCCAGATCGCCCGCGAGTTAGAGGAGATGACCGTCTTGGAGAACCTGATGCTCGCGCCGAAAGGACAGGTCGGCGAGTCGGCGATACGCGCCGTCACGCCGGGGCTCCGCGGCGAGGTCGTCGAACAGGAGGAGACGCTCCGAGAGCGCGCGTGGGAGACGCTCGACTTCTTCGAGATCGACCACCTCGCGACCGAACACGCCGGAAACCTCTCCGGGGGCCAGCGCAAGCTCTTGGAGATGGCGCGGGTGCTCATGACGGATCCGGAGATGGTGCTTCTCGACGAGCCGCTCGCGGGCGTCAACCCGACGCTCGAAGAGAAGCTCCTCGATCGCATCCACGACCTGCGGGCGGACGGCTACACGTTCCTCCTCGTCGAACACGACATGGACGTCATCATGGAGAACTGCGAACGCGTCATCGTCATGCATCAAGGCAGCGTGCTCGCCGAGGGGACCGGCGACGAGATACGGAACGACGAGCGTGTCATCGAGGCGTATCTGGGGGAAGACATATGAGCAACGACGAGACGGCGGCGACAGACGCGGAGGCGACGGAACCGGCCGACTCGGTGCCGGCGGAGCCGGAACAAGTGACGCCCTCGGACGACTCAGAGCCGACGGCGTCGGTCGACGCCGGCACCACCCACACCGTCGGCGACGACGCGATCCTCAGGCTCCGGGACGTGGACGCCGGCTACGGCGACCTCCAGATCCTCTCCGACGTCGACCTCGACGTGGCGGACGGCGAGTACGTCACCGTCGTCGGCCCGAACGGGGCCGGCAAGTCGACCGTGATGAAGACGGTGTTCGGGCTCACGACCCACATGGGCGGCACCGTCGAGTTCGAGGGCGAACAGATTCAGGGACTCCCGCCGGAGCAGATCATCCGCGAGGGGATCGGGTTCGTCCCACAGACCGACAACGTCTTTCCGGGACTGAGCGTCCGCGAGAACCTGGAGATGGGCGCGTACATCCTCGACGGCGTCCCCGAAGACCAGATCGAGGCGATCTACGACCGGTTCCCGATCCTCCGGGAGCGGAGCGACCAGAAGGCGGGCACGCTCTCCGGCGGCCAGCGACAGATGGTCGCGATGGGCCGGGCGCTCATGCTCGACCCCGATCTCCTGTTGCTCGACGAGCCCTCCGCCGGGTTGGCTCCAGATCTCGTCTCCGACATGTTCGACCGAATCGACCGGATCAACGATTCGGGGACGGCGATCTTGATGGTCGAGCAGAACGCGAAGGAGGCGCTGCGGCGCTGTGACCGCGGCTACGTCCTCGTCAACGGCGAGAATCGCTACACCGACGCCGGCGACGTCCTGCTCGCCGACGACGACGTGCGGCAGGACTTCCTCGGCGGGTAGTCGGCGGCGTCGCTCGGCGGGCGGAGAGTCGGCGTCAGGCCGCTCGTGCGCGGAAAAATCGGGTCGTCCGCAGCCGACGACCGCGGCTACCGGCTCACTGATTCAGCACGTCCGACCACTGGCTGCTGTAGGTCGGCTGGTTGGGCTCGAAGGAGACGCGCTGGTCGACCGTCCCGTCGCGCTCTTGGAACGCGTTGACGTAGGACTCTTCGAGCGACTGACCGTAGGCGTCGTTGAGGTACAGCGTGCCGGTCGACGACGCGCCGACGTTGTCCCCCACTGCAAGGTCCGCCATCGCGGGGCCCTGCAGGAGGTCGGAGGGCGCGGTCCGGAAGATGAAGCCGTTGTCGTCGAGGTCGGTCACGTTCGGGTCGGTCGAGGACGGCGAGATGCCGACCACGCCGTTGGGGATGAACACCTGATCGGCGACCTGAAGGTTGACGTTCGAGGAGGCCGGGCCGACGACGGCTCCGAACCCGTCGTTGACGAGCGCGTTCGCGCCAGAGATACCCGCCTGCGGGTCGGTCTGGGTGTCCTCGACGCGCGTCTCGACACTCACGTTCAGGCCGGCGTCGTTGACCTGCGTCGCCGCCAGCAGCGCACCGTCGCGGATCGGGCCGCCGAGCGGCCCGAGATCGCCGGTCTCCGGCATTAGAACGCCGATACGGGCCGTGAACTCGCCGTCGAGTCCAACGGGGTCGGCCGCGGTCGCACTCCGGTCTTCCTCGGTAAGCTCGTTTCCGAACTCGACGGTGTCGAGCGTCTCCAATCCGCCGTCTTGGAAGTCGATAATGTCGTAGGCGGCGGTCGCGACGTCGCCGTTGACGTCGAAGTCGACGCTTGAGGACGCGCCGATGTAGTTGATGGAATCGCCCGCGGCGACCGCCTCGACGGCGTCGGGGAGGTCGCTCGGTCCGAACTCCTCGCCGTCCGGGTTAGCGACGGTGCGAACGCGGTCGCGGATCGCGGCCCCGTCGTTCTCGCCGGCCGCGGTGGCCGCGAGGATCTCGACGGCCATCGCGTCGTACGCCTGTGCGGTGAACACGCCGGGCTCTTGGCCGTACTCGTCTTGGTACGACTCGGTGAAGAAGTCGGCACCGGGGCCGCCCGCGGAGGGCGCGGTCCCGATCACGTTGTTCATGTCGTTGTCGACCTCACCGGGGAGGTCGGCGTCGATCAGGCCGTCCGGGACGATGATGTCGAGGTCGGGCGTGTCCTCGGCGAACTCGGAGTAGTAGTCGCGGAACAGCTGGATGCCGGACTGCGGGAAGCCGACGATCATCACGGCGTCCGGTGCCTCGCCGGAGCCGCCGTCTCCCGATCCGCCGTCTCCTGATCCGCCGTCTCCTGATCCGCCGTCGCCACCGTCACCGGAGTCGCCGCCGTCGCCGCTCTCGGTCGAACAGCCGGCGAGCGCAGCGATGCCCACCGCTCCGGCTCCGCTCAGAACGTCGCGTCGTCGCACGTGTCGCGTCATGCTGATACGTCGTACCATACGGGCGATTATAAAGACTGCGAGGCTGACGGCTCCGCGAGTCGTATCCGACGATTTATACTCGCGACGACGAAGTTGTCGGCAGTGACGCAACTGGGTGCCACGCTCGACGCGCTGCTGGGAAGTGTCGCGACGACCGAAGCGCGTCTGGCCGTGACGGCCGGGATACTGCTTGTGACCGCGGCGGTCGGCTGGCTGCTCCTTCCGCGGATCGTCCGCGCCGGCAAACGCATCGTCGCCGGCTGGATAGAGCGGTTCCTCGACGGCCGCGGCGAGCAGTCGATCGAGACGCTGCGGGAGGCGGTGCCGCTGTCGTTCGGCCTCCGAATCCTCGTCGGCCTCCTGCAGCTTGCGCTTTTCGCGCTCGCCGCGGTCGCGATCCTCGCGCTGTGGGGTCGATTCTCGCTCGTCGTGGCCGTGCTGCCGGTCGCGGAGAACGCCGTCGTCGTGGGGACGCGAGCGGTTCTCTCGGTGTTCCTCGTCGGCAGTGCATACATCGCGAGCGACGTGTTGGCCGAGTACGTCTCGGACCTGTCCGACGACAGCGACCGCATCACCGCCCACCAAGAGCAGCTTCTCACCCGGATCATGCAGGTCGGGCTGCTCGTGATAGCCGGGATCACCATCCTCGGGATCTGGGGGATCAACCTCGGCGGGCTCCTCGTCGGCGCGGGATTCTTAGGGATCGTGCTCGGGATGGCAGCGCGACAGACTCTCGGATCGCTCATCGCGGGCTTCGTGTTGATGTTCTCGCGGCCGTTCGAGATCGGCGACTGGGTCGAGATCGGCGACGAAGAGGGGTTCGTCACCGACATCACGATCATGAACACGCACATGCGCAACTTCGACGGCGAGTACGTCGTGGTGCCGAACGACCTCGTCAGCCAGCAGGCGATCACAAATCGGAGCCGCGAGGGCCGGCTCCGGATCCACATGGAGGTGGGGATCGGCTACGACGACGACCCCGACGAGGCGAGCGAGATCGCGGAGGCGGTGTTAGCGGAGATCGACACGATCGCAAACAATCCGCCCCCGTACGTGATCCCATCCGGCTTTGGCGACTCCGCGATCTTACTCGATCTCCGCTTTTGGATCGACCCGCCGACGCCGCAGGCCCGGTGGCGGTCGAAGGCGACCGCGGTCAAGGAGATCCAGCGCCGCTTCGCCGAGGCCGACATCTCCATCCCGTACCCGCAGCGGACGGTGTCGTTCCCCCCCGAGACCGCGGGCGGCGACGCGACCGTCGAGCGCGTCGAGCATCCCGACGACTCGGACGACCGGTCCGCAGACGTGACCGAACGCGGGGAGTAGCGGCGCGGGAACGCCGCGCTGTTCCCGGCGTCCGGCGTCGCGAGGCTCGTCGACCCGGTCACCCCACGGCCAGCGACACATTCACCTCGGCGGCGGGTGAACTGAGCCCGTGATCCCCGCCGACGCCGTGGTCAGACAGGTCGAGCGCGCGGACCTGCTGGCCGTGGTGCGGATCGAGCGGACGTGTTTCTCCGATCCGTGGCCGTACGACGCCTTCGAACGGCTGATCGACGAGCCCGCGTTTCTCGTCGCCGACCGCGACGGCGAGGTGGTGGGATACGTCGTCGCGGACGTCACCCCGAACCACGGCCGCGACATCGGCCATGTGAAAGACCTCGCGGTCCGCCCGGACGCGCGGGGCGCGGGGATCGGCCGGACGCTCCTCCGATCGGCGCTCGCCCGCGTGCACGCCGCAGGCGCGGCCGTCGTCCGGCTGGAGGTGCGCGAGAGCAACGAGGTCGCTCGCTCGCTGTACGTGGACGAGGGGTTCGAGCCGATACGGCGCGTGCAGGGGTACTACCGCGACGGCGAAGACGCCCTCGTCCTCGTCGTCGATCTCGCCGAGTGGGCGGCCGGCGGCTGACGGTGGGCGGCCGAAGCACCCGTCCGGTGTGACAAGGCTTAGTGCGCGGCGACTCCACCCCACGGACATGAGTTCGGTTCCCGAGCGGTCCGAGATCGACGAGTCGTACAAGTGGGACCTCGACGGCATCTACGCCGACGACGAGACGTGGGAAACGGCCTACGAGGACGTCGCGGACCGCATCGACGACCTCCGGGAATACGAGGGCCGGGCCACGGCGGACGCCGAAACGCTCCTCGAGCTGCTCGAACTCCGCGAGGACGTGTTCCGCGACCTCCAGCAGGTCGTGACGTACGCTCGGCTCCGAAGCGCCGAGGACACCCGCGACCAGGAGTACCAGGCGATGTCCGCGAAGGCCTCCTCGCTCAGCTCCGAGGCGTCGAGCGCGCTCTCGTATCTCGAACCCGAACTGCAGTCGCTCAACTCAGCGGACGTCGACGCGTTCTTCGAGGCCGAGCCCGCGCTCGCCGATTACGAGCACTACCTTGATGACGTGTTGCGGATGAAACCGCACACGCGCTCGGCGGAGGTCGAAGAGGTCATCGCCGACTTATCGGAGGTCACGAGCGCGCCGAGCGAGATCTACTCGATGCTGACGAACGCCGACATGAGCTACGGCGTCGTCGAGGATCCCGACGGCGAGGAGGTGGAGATCACGCAGGCGAACTTCACCAAGCTTCAGACGAACCCGGATCGGGAGTTCCGGCGACGGGTCCACGAGACGTTCTACGACGAGTGGGAAGGGGTCCGGAACACGGTCGGAACCTCGCTCGAAAAAGCGGTCCGAGAGCATGTGACGAGCGCCGAGATCCGCGACTACGACTCCGCCCGCGCCGCCGCGCTCGACGGCTCCAACGTCCCCGTCGCGGTGTACGACACGCTCGTCGACACCGTCGACGACAACCTCGACGTGCTCCACCGGCACGCCGAGTTGAAGGCCGCGGCGCTCGGCGTTGACACGCTAGAGAGCCACGACTTCTACATGTCGCTGACGGGGGATCAGGGTCCTGACATCGAGTACGAACAGGCCCGCGAGTGGGTGATCGAGGCCGTCGCGCCGCTCGGAGACGCGTACCAAGAGCGGATGGCTGAGGGGCTCGACTCGCGGTGGGTCGACGTGTACGAGAATCAGGGGAAACGCTCTGGCGCGTTCTCTTCGGGCACGTACGACACCCAGCCGTACATCATGATGAACTACCAGGACGACATCGCTTCGATGTACACGTTGGCACACGAACTCGGCCACTCGATGCACTCCGAACTGGCCGGCGACGCCCAGCCGTGGCACGACGCGGGCTACGACATCTTCGTCGCCGAGATCGCCTCCACGGTCAACGAGACGCTTCTCACTCATCACCTGCTGGAGACCGTCGAGGACGACGAACTGCGCACGCACGTCCTCGACGAGTATTTAGAGCGGTTCCGATCGACCCTGTTCCGGCAGACGATGTTCGCGGCCTTCGAACAGCGGATCCACGAACGCGTGGAGGCTGGCGAGGCGCTCACGCCCGACGCCTTTGATGAGATCTACGCCGACCTGAAGGGCGACTACTACGCGCCGGGCGAGCTGACGGGCGGCATCGAACGCGAGTGGGAGCGGATTCCGCACTTCTACTATAATTTCTACGTCTACCAGTACGCCACCGGCATCTCCGCCGCGGCAGCCATCGTCGAGCGTGTGCTGGAGGCGGGCGAGCCCGCCGCCGCGGACTACCGCGAGATGCTCGCCGCCGGCGGCTCGGATTACCCCCTCGCGGTCGTCGAGCGCGCCGGCATCGACATGGCCTCGTCGGATCCGATCGAGTCGGCCGTCGGGATCTACGACGAGTATCTCGACGAGGTCGCGGCGCTTCTGAACCTAGAGTAGACCGCCGGCCGCGCTCCGTCCCCAGTTCTCACCCGTCGTACGCGTGGGCCTCCAGCGTCTCCAACTCCACGGCGTCCAGCACGGCCTCGTTCGTCGCGTCGAGGACGACGGGCGGGACGGTCGTCTCCGGGAGCCGCTGGTCCCGCGTGGCCGCGAGCGCCTCGGTCCATCGCCCGAGACAGAGACACCAGCGGTCGCCCGGTTCGAGTCCGGGGAACGAAAACTCCGGCCGCGGCGTCACGAGGTCGTTCCCCCGCTCTCTGCTGAACTCTAGGAACTCCGCGGTCATCACCGCACACAGTTCGTGTCGCCCCCGGTCGTCGGGGTGGGTTCCACAGCAACCGTCGCGTTCGAATCCCGTCGTCGGGTCGGCGCTGCAGGTCGCTAGCTCCTCCCCGAGGACGTTCCGGTCGGTCATACCGTCGTATCGGTGCGGGCAAGGAAAAACCCCCGCGGGCGGTGGCGTCGCCGGCCCGAACCATCTGCTGTGGGCGCGCATGCACGTCCCGCGTCGGCACCGATTTACCGCCCGCCCGCGACGCCCCGACATGGACGAACGCGTACGCGAACACGCCGAAGTGCTCGTCGACTGGAGCGCGCGGATCGAAGCCGGCGACGACGTCGTCGTGAGCGTCGCCGAAGACGCCCACGACCTCGGCGTCGCCGTCGTCGAAGCGCTCGGCGAGCGAGGCGCGAACGTCACGACGCTGTACGGCTCCGACGAACTCTCGCGAGCGTACCTGAAGGGAAGCGAGGCGAGAGCCGCCGACGGCGACGCGGGAGATGGCAACACCGCAGTCGAGGCCGACGACTTCGATTCCGACCCCGTCGTCGACCGCGCCATCTTCGAGGCCGCCGACGCCTACCTCCGGCTCGGCGGCGGCCGAAACACCACCGCGACCGCGGACGTGGACCGCGAGACGCGACAGGCGTACGCCAAGTCACGACAGGCCGTTCGCGAGGCGCGCATGGACACCGACTGGGTGTCGACGGTCCATCCCACTCGCAGCCTCGCCCAACAGGCGGGGATGGCCTACGAGGAGTACCAAGAGTTCGTCTACGACGCTGTCCTCCGCGACTGGGAGGCGCTCGCCGACGAGATGGCGCGGATGAAGGCGATCCTCGATTCGGGCGAGGCGGTCCGGATCGTCACCGAGCGCGAGGACGCGCCCGACACCGACGTTCGGATGTCGATCGCGGGTCGGACCGCGGTCAACTCCGCCGCCTCCGTCGCGTACGACTCCCATAATCTCCCCTCCGGCGAGGTGTTCACCGCTCCCTACGACACGGAGGGCGAGGCCTTCTTCGACGTGCCGATGACGATCGACGCGACCCGCGTCCGGAACGTCCACCTCGTCTTCGAAGACGGCGAGGTCGTCGAATTCGCGGCCGAAACGGGGGAAGCGGCGCTCGCGAGCGTGCTCGACACCGACCCCGGTGCGCGTCGGCTCGGCGAGTTGGGGATCGGGATGAACCGCGGCATCGATCGGTTCACCGACTCGATCCTCTTCGACGAGAAGATGGGCGACACAGTCCACCTCGCCGTCGGCCGCGCGTACGACGCCTGCCTGCCGGACGGCGAGTCGGGCACCGACAGCGCCGTCCACGTCGACATGATAAGCGACGTGAGCGCGGATTCGAGACTCGAAGTCGACGGCGACGTGATCCAACGAAACGGTCGGTTCCGGTGGGAAGACGGGTTCGAAGACTGACCGGAGCGCCCTACCGAAGCGCGTCCAGATCGAACTCGAAGGCCGCGACGGGCACTTCCAGGTCGTGTTCGACGAGCACGGCGGGGTGCACCTCGCCGATCACCCCGACCGCGTCGCCGTCGATCACCACGTCGGCCGCCCGTCCGTCGATGAACGTGGGATGCTCGGTTCGGGGCGTCTCCAGTTCGACGTCGAAGTCGTCACACACCGCCTGCAGCCGCCCCTTTGCCGCCTCGTAGGAGGCGTCGCGTCGGGCGACCGCGCCGGCGACGTGGCGGGCCTCTGCCACGTTCGAGTTCTGTGAGTCGTCACGCTCGGCGACGAATCCGACCTCCGCGACGTCCTGCGGGTAGGCGTTGTGTGTGTTCCGCTCTAGAAGCATCACGAGCGACGGGAGCGCCCACGTCCGGAGTTGGGTGTACTCCTCGCTGTACGGCTCCGTGATCTCCACGGGGTCGCCGCCGCCGAAGACGCCGGCTCCCGCGGTCGACTCGTCGCCCTCGGCGACCGCAGCGCCGCCGGTTCCCGGCTCGACGTTCATTCGGTCGTAGTTCTCGGCCCCGCTCGTCATGTGGAAGTTCAGTAGGTCCTCGAAGCCGAGGCCGACGAGGCTCGACCTGACCGCATCCTCCAGCCGCGAGCGCTCGTGGCGGCCGCCGACGGTCCCCACGTCGGGATAGCGCGGCTCCAGCTCGTCGAACCCGTACGCGCGCCCCACGTCGTCGACCAGATCGAGCGGGTGGAGCACGTCGACGCGGTACGGCGGAATCGTCACCTCGTAGGACACCGACTCGCCGAGCGTGTAGCTCGCGTCGAGGCCGGCGCGCTCGAAGCAGTCGACGATCTCCTCGGGTTCGAAGTCGACACCGAGCAGTGTCTCGATCCGATCGTGGGTGACGGACTTCTCGGTCGTGTCGAGGTCCGGGCGGATCAGCCGGGAACCGTACTCGTCCGGCTGGGTCGCGCCGTCGGCGTACTCGACCTCGATCTCTTCGATCGTCGCGCCGCGGGCGGAGAGCGCGTAGCAGATGATCGCACACATCTTGTCGATCGTCCACTGGTCCGTTCCCGTCAGCTCGACGAGTAGCTCGCGCGAGCCGGTCGTCACCTCGGTCCGCTTGCCGTTGATCACCGGCGGGAACGAGAAGAGTCCGAGCTCGTCGTAGATCGCGGGGTACCGATCGAGGTCGGCGACGAGGTCGGCGTACGTCTGTCCCGTGTCGTGTTCGCCGAGCACCTCGTTCGGCGTCAGTTCGTCGTTCGAGTCGAGCGGGACGAACGAGACGCCGTCGGGGTCGACGCCACGGTACGTGATCGACGGCTCCGCGCCCTCCTGGAGCGCCGCGCCCTTCACCATCGCGAGGTCGTGAATCCCGATCGCCCCCTTCGCGCGGCCGCGCCCCATCGTCGCGTGGAGTTTCTCCTGCAGTTGGATCAGCGAGTCGAGTCCGCTCTCGTCGAGGTCAACGCCGCGGACGATCGCGCCGGTGACGTACGGCCGTTCGTCGGGGACGGATTCGTCGACCTCGATCGTCCACTCGGGATCGTTCGTCTCGGGGACGTACACGCCGCGGTCGTCGCCGTAGTGGTATCGCAGCGAGCGAGCGACCCCCTCGACAGAGAGTCTGTCGAGCCGGTCGGGCGCGAACTCGAACTGGAGGAGGCCGTCGTCGGTCTCGCCTTCGAACTCCAAGCCGAGCCCGAACAGGTCCGTCTTGAACTCCTCGTCCGTGGTGTCGGTCCGCCCAGTCAGTCCCCGAAGCTCGTCGGTGTCGATGTCGACGACGGGCATCAGTAGCTCACCTCCGCGTTCCGCAGGAAGTCGATGTCGGCCAAGGTCCCGTGGAGGTCGCGGATGTCCTCCGCGCCCGTGGTGAGCATGGCGAGCCGCTCTAAGGCGAGCCCCCACGCCATCACGTCGCAGTCGACGCCGAGCGGTCCGGTGACCTCTTCGCGGAACACCCCTGAGTTGCCGATCTCGATCTCTTCGCCCGTCTCGGGATGTTCGCCGAACAGCTCGAAGGAGGGCTCGGTGTAGGGGTTGTAATGCGGCTTAAAACGGATGTCTGTGATACCGAACTGCCGATAGAACTCCTCGAAGGTGCCCATCAGATCGCGGACTGAGAGGTCCTCCGCCATGACCCACCCCTCGATCTGGAAGAACTCCAGTAAGTGCGTCGGATCGAGCGTGTCGTTGCGGTACACCTTCTCGACGGAGAAGTAGCGCTGGGGCGGCTCCAGTTCCCCGCCCGCGATCCCGGAGAGGTACCGCATCGACAGCGAGGTGGTGTGACCGCGAAGGGCGACCTCGCGGGCGAACGCCTCGGACCACGGCGAGTGGTAGCCGTCGCCGTCCTCGCCCCAGCCGTCGCGGTGCGCCCGCTCTACTCGATCGATCAGCTCCTCCGGAATCTCGTCCATCGGATCCACGTCGAGCGCGAACCGGTCCCAGTGTGTCCGCGCCGGGTGGTCCTGCGGCATGAACAGACAGTCGTTGATCCAGAAGTCGCTGTCGGCGTGTGGCCCCTCCATCTCCTGAAAGCCCATCCCGACCAAGACGTCCTTCACGCGGTCGGCGGTCCGGCGGAGGACGTGCGTGCGTCCGCCGCGGGTCGTCTCCGCTTCGGCCTCGACGTTGTACTCAGTGAACTCCACGTCTCGCCACTCACCGCTCGCGAGCAGCTCCGGAGTGACCTCTGCGACCGTCTCCGTCGCTTCGACGCCGCCCATCAGCGCGTCGACGCCGGCGTCGGTGAGCCCGACCGACCGAGTCGTCGACTCCTCGACAGAGACGAGCCCGCGGGAGTCGAGCCGGTCGATCACCGCCTCATCGACCTCGGGGGTCTCACCGGCCGCGAGCGCGGAGAGCGCGGCGGCTTCGGTGTCGGCGTCGGGGTCGGCGTCCGCGTCGACGGTCAGCTCTCCCGAGTCGATCCGCCCGAACCCCTTCCGCGCGAAGTTCGAGAGCGCGATGTCGACCGCGGGACCGTCGAGACCGGCCTCGCCGATGACCCGTCCCATCGAGACCGGCTTCTCGTCGGCGTCGAGCGCAATCCCCGCTCGGTAGAGCCGAACCTCCGGGAGCCCGTCGTCGACGTACTCTCGCCCTTCGTCGGTGAGAGCAAGCGTCTCGGTCTCGTCTTCGGTCACCGTCAGCAGTCCCTCATCGCGAAGGCCGAAGGCCGCGCCGGTGACCGTCTCCGGCTTCAGACCCGTTTCGGCGGCGATTTCGGCTACGGTTCGTTCGTCCGTCGCGCTCGCGGCTTCGAGGACCGCGAGCTGTCGTTCCGGGAGTCGCATTCGAGTTATCCGTATAGGCGGTGGGCTGGTTGGTAACGGTTCCGGGACATGGTCACGACGCGTCCTCCCGAAGTCGCTCGATCCGGTCTCCGAGCGGCGGCTGGACCGCGAACCACGTCGACCAGTCGCCGGTCTCCGGCTCGACACCCCGCATCGCGGCGGCGCGCTCGAACGCGTCAGCGACGCGGTCTCCCCCGACCGCGTCGGCCGCGCGGGCGTCGGCCGCGTACTGCACCCGGCGGCCCACCCAGAACGCGGTGAGTCCGATCGCGACGAGCGACGCAAACCCGGCGTCGAACGGGACCGCCGCGATGACGATGGCGGCCAGCACGGCGAGCACCGACGCGACCGCGACGGCCCGGAACTCCGTGTACCGCGTCTCGACACGACCGGCCTCCGCGGCGAGGAGACCGATCGCGAGGTCTTCGTTCGACGCGTCCAGCAGGCCCTCCGCGACGAACAGCACCCGGCGACGCGGCGGCCCGCGCACCGCCACGTCGACTGATTCCGAGCCGCGCTCTATCGCCACGCGGTCGATGTCGAGACCGGCCTCCCGGCGGAGGGACGCGAGGCGACCTCGCTCCGCGTCGGTCGGGTCGCGCAGGTCGCGGAAGCGATCGGCGGCGACGAGCGGCCCGACCTCGACCGCGAGAAACGCGACGACGGCGGTGCCGGAGACAAACGCGACAGTGAGCATGCGGATCCGTTCCTCGCCAGCCGAATAAAACGTCTCGACCGGCGGCTCGGTCGGCAACTGCCGGTGATTCGGTCGGAAACCGACGGCTGGCGAACGGGTTTCGATCACCGAGCGAATCGTCGGGTTCGTGGTCGTTTCGCCGCCGCGCCTGCCGCGGATCCGCCCGTAGTATCCAGCTTACCGCGGCACCCGACGGGTGACGTCCCGGATCGCGACCGCCGCGTCGCTTTCGGGTGCGGCGTCGATCACGGGACGTTCGTCTTCGACCGACCGGCCGACGCGCGGGTCAGCCGGAACAACGGCGACGGGCGCACCGAGGGCGTCGGCTATCGTCTCCGTCGGCGGCTCCTCGACGACGCGGTTGACCACGCACCCGACGAGCCCGGAGTCGAGTTCGCGCGCGAGTTCGCGCGTCCGGACCGCGTCCGCCAGTGCGAACGCCCGCGGCGACGCGACGAGGACCGAGGCGTCCGCGACCGCCAGCGGAACGCCGGCGTCCGATCGGCGTCCCGCGGGACAGTCGAGGACGACGGTGCCGTGCTCGCGTTCGAGCCGTTCGATCGCGGATTCGAGCCGCGTCAGATCGCAGGCCCGCGCACCGGCGAGCGTCCGGCCACAGGGAACGATCTCGACCGGTCCCGACCGCAGCGTTTCGATCGGGTCAGCGCGCCCGGCGAGCACGTCATGCAGATCCGGTCCCCGTCCGCGCGGGAGATCGGCCATCCCGAGGTCGGTGTCGACGACGACGGCGTCGAGCGCGGCGGCGACGTTGTACGCGAGCGTCGTCTTCCCGACGCCGCCCTTCCCGCCGGCGACAGCGAGGATCACGCCAGCCGCTCCAGCGCCTCGATCGGCACGTCCGCCGACTCGGCGCGCGCGGCCAGCGCGGCGGTCCGGTCGCTCACCGCACGAAGGCGCTCCGCGTCCGTCTCGACCCGCCGGCGAAGATCGGACACACCGTCCAGCCCGTCCGTTTCTTCGACGACTTCGGTCGCAGCGCCGAGATCGGCGTCCGTGAGCCGCTCCGCCCGATCCACTCGGGCGGTTACCGTGTCGAGCCACTCGTCGACCGCCGCCGGCACCGTGGCGTCACCCCCGCCCACTTGTCCGTCGATGAGCGGGTCGCCGCCTGCGTCACCGCCGCGGTCGGCCTCTCCGCCCGCGCCGTCCGTCTCTCCGTCCGTGTCGGCGTCCTGTCCGGTGGTTCCGTCTGTGATGGCGTCTCTCGGCGGCCTGTGATCTCCGAGCGTTCGGATCGCGTCGAGCGCGGGCGTCTCGGAGCGGACGGCTGCGAGCGGATCTCTCTCACACGATACGCGTGTGTCCTCCCGATCTGATCCGTCCTCGCTGATCTCAACCGGCGGTTCGACCGGGTCGGCAGGCACGGCGAACCCAACGGCTCTGGAGCTTGCGGGATCGAGCCGTACGGAGACACCGCTCGCGTCCCAGCCCGCTTCCGGAACGCCCGCGCGCCGCGGCGGTAACACCGGGCCGTCGAGCCGGCTGTCGAGCCGAACGCGGCGCGGAACCGCCTCGTCGTTGTGCACTCGACACCGTACCAGCGACACGCCGCCGTCCTGTTCGACGGTCCACGCGAGATCCATATCGGTAGTCCCGCGGATTCACATTTAATCTGTCACAGGCGCCCCGTGCCGATCGACCGCCTCGGCGTCGATCACGGTTGCAACCGAGATCTCGCCACCGTGCTCGGCGACCCACGCGGCTGCCGACTCACCGACTGCGACGGGGCCGTCCAGTTCGGCGATCCGAACCGCCGCCAGCGACGCGGCGAGGCGCGGACCATCGTACGTCGACGGGCGGGTGCCGGCGTCGTCTGGAACGACGCCCGGCACGACCGACAGCGCCCCGCGAAACGCCGGATACACCGTACGGGCGAGCTCCCGACGCGCGTCCCGTCGGCGGTTCTCCACCTGATCGCGGAGCTTGAGCCGACGCTCACGAACATCTCTGACGCGCTCGGCCCGACCCCGTGCGCTGTCGAGCGCCTGTTCCGCGGCGATCCGGTCCGTCTGGGC
The DNA here is from genome assembly GCF_000746205.1 of Halorubrum sp. BV1. Classification (NCBI taxonomy): domain Archaea; kingdom Methanobacteriati; phylum Methanobacteriota; class Halobacteria; order Halobacteriales; family Haloferacaceae; genus Halorubrum; species Halorubrum sp. BV1. Next base: position 794,746 of record NZ_JQKV01000002.1, on the reverse strand, counting down.
ACGCGCCAGCGCCGCGGCCGTCGATTCGAGTTCGGCGAGCGTCTCGGTAGCGTCGGCGTCGACGCTCCTGCGCGCCCGCACGTCGCCGCGGAGTGCCGCGATCTGTTCTTTGAGCCGTTCCTCCTCGCCGCCGGCGTCCGCGACGCGTCGCCGAGCCGAATCGAGGTCGACCGCCGGGGCCGCGGTCGACGCCAACCGCTCACGAAGACCGATCAGTTCCGTTCTGATAGACGCCGTTCGTCCGCGCGACCGCGCCGCCGCGGCGAGTTCGCGGTGAAGCGTCGTCCCGGTTGGAATCTGTCCGAGGACCGCTTCGGGTGGCGAAACGACATCAGGGCCCGCCACGGCTGTTTCCGGATCGCCAGGTTCCGGATTGTCGGGTCCGTCTCTCGTACCGACGCGATCGCACCCGCCGCGGCCGTTTTCGGTCTGCTGATACCGTTTCCCCCGCGGATCGCTCACAGCTGTTCGCCTCGCATCGTGTCCGGGTCGGGATGTGACGTCCCCGCAGCGAACGCGGTGTACGGCGTCGATTTCGACTCCCGATCCGCGTACGCGACCGCGGCCTCACGGACCGGCGCATCGAGTGCGACGTACTCGTTGAACGGCTCGGTGCGCTCGATCTGTACGTCTCCGCGATGTGACTCGCGGAGCCGGAGCGCCAGAAACGCGGCGTACACCGTCGAGTCGACGAGCGCAGCGCGGCCGAACCGCCTGACTACGACCTCGTCGTGACGACGACACAGGTTCCGGAGCGCGGTTCGAGCCGCAGCCGAATACGTCACGACCAACAACACGACCGCCAGTGGTTGGCTCCAGACCTTAGCGGTTCCGAACCCCTCCGCCTATCAGACGCGTTCGATCTCGAACTCGGGGACAGCGTCGTTTTCTTCTCTTGTCAGTTCACCCGAGTTGTTTCGGTCACCTGACTGGTCGTCGAGGCGGTCGCTGGAGCACTCAGCGGTGGGGTCCGCGTCGAGTGTGTCGTCATCGACGGACGGCCCCGTTCTCGCGAGCACGCGCTCGCGTGCCGCCGGCTTCGAGGAGGCGACCACGACCGTTCCGTCTACTGGCGGTTCGCCCACCGCACGGAACACGTCGTCTTCGCCCTCAAACTCGCTGGCGTACGTCCGCAAAACCGCCGCAACTCGCCGCTCCGTCGCGGCGAGATCAGCGTCTCCGTCCTCGAACGCACGGAGGGCGTCCTCGACGTTCCGCATCGCTGAGATTCGGTCCATCTACGTCGTTCGCAGGTGCCCCTGCTTCGGCTCGTACACTTCGCCTTTGGTGCGGAGCTTCTCTATCTCTTTTTCGGCCTTCCCGGGATCCATGCCGATCTCGCCGGCGCGGTCGAGCACCTCGTCGACCGGCGCGCCCTCCTCGTACTCCTCTTCGATGTCGGCGATCAGACCCTTGATGTTCTTGATGCGGTCGCGCTGGCTCTTCGAGGTGCCGGTCTCCACGACGTCGGCGTCGAACTGCCCCGTCTCCGGGTCGACGCCGATGTCCTTGAGACACGACTCGACGATGTCGGTCGCGCGGTCGGCGTCCTTGCGTTCGACCGTGTCCGACAGGCGGAGCCGCGCGCTCGCCTCCGCGAGCCGCACCATCGCCTCCAGCTTCCGGGCAGTGACGGGGACGGGGGCGTCCTCGTCGGCCCCCTTCGAGCGTAGGTCGACGTAGAACTCCTCGATGAGCTCTTTTGCCTCCTCCGTCATCGTCGGGAAACAGGAGCGCTTGGCGTGGGCGATGTATTTCCGGAGGAGGTCGGCGTCGATCTCCGGCGCGACCTCTTCGGTCACCTCCGCGACCTGCGCCGAGGTGAACTCCGAACTCGCCAGCTCCTCGCGCTGCGTGTTGAGCTCGCCGGCGTAGTTCGTCTTGATGATGTGTTTCGCCAGCCGCGAGTCGTGCTCCGGGTCCGGGCTGTCCGTCACCGTGAAGATGAGGTCGAACCGCGAGATGAGCGCGGGCTCCAAGTCGATCTGCTCGCCGATCGGCTCGTACTGGTCGAACCGACCGTACTTGGGGTTCGCCGCGCCCAAGAGCGAACACCGCGCCTTCAGCGTCGCGTTTATCCCGGCCTTCGAGACGGAGATCTTCTGCTGTTCGAGCCCCTCGTGCATCGCGGAGCGATCGGAGGAGTTGTGAACGACCACGCCGTTCGCGACGAAGTTGTGTGTCTCCTCAACTGTCAGGTCGTACACCTTCGGGGTTCGTCCGTCCTCGATCCTGGCCAAGATCGACCGGAGATCCGCCTTGACGGCGTCCACTTCGCTCGCGATCGCGTCTCGTAGCTCCTCAAGTCGCTCCGTCTCAACGGCACCGGAAAGCCACCGCGAGACAGTCGCCTGATCCACGTTGAGCGACGACGCGACATCCCCTTGACTGACGCCGTATGCCTCCAGCGCCGACGCCAACTCTCTTCTCGTGTCTTCGACCGGACCGCGTTTGAGCAGACTCCGTGCGCGCTGTTCAACGTTCTCGACGGGGCTGCCGAGAACGTCAGCGAGCCGCTGCCGGAGCACCTCGCTACGGTGTTCGGCCGACTCCGGCGGGACAGTTTCGACCGCCTCTACCCGGCGCCACTTCACGTCTCCCCGGACGAGCTCCCGTAGGCTACCGAGATCGGTCTCCTCGACCGCAACGAGCGTCTCTCGGAGTCGGTCCGTCACTGTCTGGCGAACCTCGTCACTCTCGCCCCACCCGCGGGAGATCTGTTGCTGTGACAGCGCCGTTCCCTCCGCGAGTTCGGACTGCGACACGTGGTACCGGTCGCGCATCTCTGCGAGGGTCCCCCACGACGGATCGTCGTCGAGCATCGATCGGTCCGCGGTCGCCGCCTCCACTCTCTCCTCGAACGCGTCGAGTACCCGGCTGGCGCGGTGGAGCGACACGTTCGCTGTTCCACTCTCGAAGTCGTGATACGTGACCGCGTTGAGTCCGCATTCGCTCTGGTGAAGCCGGAGCGACTCGCGACACTCCGCCAGTACGCCGTCGATCTCCGGAATCACGTCCAGAATTGTGCGGTCGCCGTCGGCGGAGTCGACAACGCGGTCGAGCGCTTCCGCCTTTCGAGAGGCGGTGAACCCGATAGCGCGGCGGAACGCCGCGAGCGAGCCGGCGTCGGTCACCGTGAGGTAGTACACGTCTCGACTCTCGTCTCGCCCGCGATGCTGGAGCTGGCTCGACACGCCGAACTGTAGGAGGAGGGTTTGCGTGCCCTCCAGCAGGTCCCGGCTCGCGGAAGCGATCCGAACGTTCCCGGCCGACTCGTCGACGTGTCCTTCGCTGTCGGCCAGCGCGCGGACAAACGCCGACTTCGCCGCTCGGCTCCCCGTCGAAATCGCCGTCGGAAAACACTTCTCGTCATATCGGCCGAGGTTCATCCCGGCGTCGAGGACGGCGTCGGCGTGCTCTTTTCCCGTGATGCGGACCGTCTCGACGCCGCCCTCACGCTTTTCGCTCGGAGGACGCGTTGGTTCCGAGCCGAACGTCGCCCGCGCCGCTCGCTCGAAGTCGTCCAAGAGCTCGTCGTCCGTGTTGGTGAACCGGACGCCGTAGACGCCCTCGCCGCGGTCGTAGTAGACGTTTCCGTCGCCAGAGAGATACCCGAGAACGCGCGCGGTCGCGGGGTCGACCGCTCCGTTCTCGTCGGGGACTTCGACGCCGGCGCCCGCCGCCGCGATCGCCCCGGCGCCGTCCGTCGATTTGGTTGGGATTTCTCGGGGAACGTACACCCAGTCGCCCGCGTCGAGCGCGGCCGCCTCGCGCTCGACGCGCTCGCCGTCGTCGAGGACAAAGAACGGGTGGTCCGCCGTCGCCGTCAGCGACTCACCCGTCTCCATCGTCACGCGAGTCAGCTCCGAGGGCGCGTCGTACTCGTGGACCGAGAACACGGGACGCTCGACCAGCTCTCCCTCCTCGTTCATCGACCAGACGTCGAGGTCGACGTTGCGGATTCGGCGACCGTTCGAGAGCTCCTCGATCTCGCCGTCTTCGGCGGCCTCTCTCGCCAGTTCGCCGATCCGTTCCACGCGGCCGTCGGCGAGCGTGACGAGGGTGTCGCCCGTGACGCAGTCCATCTTGTCCAGCTCGTCGACCGCGGCGATCCCTTTGTCTGCGAGGACGAGCGCGCCGGCTTCGAGCGACCACTGCTGGCCGTCGCCGAAGTCGTCGCGTACCGCGGCCGCGGTGAGCCCCGCCGCTGAGGAACCCTTCCCGGAGGTATAGACCGACCGGGGCGCGATGTTTTCTACATACGAAATCATCTGACTTTTTCCGGTCCCCGGATCACCGATTAAAAGCATGTGGAGGTCGCCGCGGATCCGGGAGCCGTCGGGGAGATGTTTGGTGACGCCGGAAAAGAGCTGGAGGATCATCGCGAGCTTCTCCTCCTCGTAGCCGTAGATGGCGGGCGCGATGGAGCCGACCATCGCCTCGTAGATGTCGTCGCGGTTGGAGAGCTCGATGATCTCGCGTTTGTCCGCCTCGGTGATGTCCATGTCCTCGAACTCCTCGTCTTCGATGCCGATGGAGACGCCGTCCATGTACAGATCGAAGATGGCGGACTTCTCGTTGCCCTGCTCGACCTGTTCGATGTGGAGGACGCCGACGCAGGTGACGTGGTCGCCGGGGCTCACCTCGCCGGTGATGTCGTCGACGATGTCGATGTCGATCGACTGCGGCGTCTCTCCGCCGCGGAGCCCCTCGGGTGACTCCTGGATTCGGAGCTTCTGTGAGTCGACGAACTCGGACTGGTCGAAGTTGACGCGGAACGGCCCCTGCCGTTCACACCCCTGACACTCGTGCGGCTCCTGGAAGCCGCCGTCGCCCTGCGGAATGTACGTCATCGTGCCGCAGCGCTGGCATTCGAAGGCGGCCTCGGTCACCTTCGGCCGCACGTCGGTCGCCTTGCGGACGATGCCCCTGACCGAGACGAGGCTCCCGATGTGGTCGTCGTGGACGCGGATGCCGCGGATGTCGATGCTCTCCGGAAGGTTCTCGATCCGGACGTGCGCGCGACCGAGGCTGACGTCCGCGGGGAGGTCGTAGAGGCGGAGCGCCTCCTCCGCGTACTCGCGCATCTGGTCCGGCTTCGTGCGGAAGTCCTCGGCGAGGTCGCGGTCGAACTGAAACAGGTCGTCGTAGTCGACGTACAGCGAGCGCTGTTCGTTTGGGTAGTTCTGTGCGAGGGTGCCGATCTCCTCGCGGTAGTAGTTGCGGTAGAACTGAATGAACCGCTCCGTGAGGTCCTGATTCCCGGCCTGAGCCATTACGACACTCCTTCGTCGCCATCACCTATGAACCTCATGCTCGGCGGGAGCGCGAACTATCTCCCCGTTCGCGACGGAGGGAACGTCACGCCCGGGACACGAACGTCGCGTCCGCCGAGGTCCGTCCCTCGTTGAACGAGAGCACCTTCGCGCGGATCACGTCGCCTTTCCCGATATCGCCGGGAACGTCCTCGGTGAAGATGACGAACCCCTCCACCTTGCCGACGGCGACCTCCTCGCCGGAGTGGTGTTCGGTGAGGTCCGTGACGCCGAACTCGTACGTCTCACCGATCTCCACGGGCGGATCGCGCTGTTTCGCCGCCTCGTGCGCACGTTTCGACTCGCGAGCGTCCCCGGAGGGGCCGCGGAGACGGCGAACGACGGCGAGGAGGACGACGAGTGTCAACAGGACGGCGGCCGCGATGACGACCGGTGACGACGGGATCATATCCGCCTGTCCACCCGCGGTTACCTAAACGGCCGGGATATCGTGCGACCGATCGGCGTCGGAGGGCTCGGGAGGTCATCTCGGCGGGCCGCGGCTCGCGGGCGGCCGCATGAGAAACCCCTTTGCTCTCGAAGCCCCGGGTTCGATCCAATGCGACACAGCTCCGGTCGCCGTCGACCCGTCCTTGGCCGTCGCCGACTCGTCCACGGGTGTGATGCGCCGTGAAGGTCGCGGACGCGGTGCCGGAGTTCGCCGACGCCTTCGGGTTCGAGGAGTTCAACCGGATGCAACGAGAGGCGCTCCCCGGGATACTGGATACCGATCACAACGTCGTCGCGTCCGCGCCGACGGCGTCCGGCAAGACCGCGCTCGCCGAGCTCGCGATCTGCAAGACGCTCGCCGCCGGGGGAACCGCGCTGTTCGTCGCGCCGCTTCGCGCGCTCACGAACGAGAAGGAAAGCGAGTGGGACCGGTTCGAGGAGCTCGGGTACTCCGTCTACGTCGTCTCCGGCGAGCGCGACCTGAACCCCCGACGCGCCGAGCGCGCGGACGTGCTCGTCACGACGCCGGAGAAAGCCGACAGTGCGACCCGGAAACACGATTCCGCGCGCTACTCGTTTATCACCGACGTCGATTGCGTCGTCATCGACGAGGTCCACCTCCTCGATTCGGAGAAGCGCGGTGCGGTGCTCGAAGTGACCGTCTCGCGGCTCCGGCGGCTGCAGGACCCCCGTATCGTCGCGCTCTCGGCGACGATGCCGAACGTCGACGACGTGGCGGCGTGGCTCGACGCGCCCGCCGAGACGACCTACGAGTTCGGCGACGAGTACCGCCCCGTCGACCTCGAAACCGGCGTGAAGACGTACTCGCACGGGTCGAACGCGTTCGCCGACAAGTACCGCCGGCTCTACCGCGCGCTGGATCTCGCCGAGCCGCACGTCCGCGAGGACGGACAGGCGCTCGTGTTCGTCTCCTCGCGCCAGGACACGGTGCAGGCGGCGAAGAAGGCGCGCGACGAGATCACCGAACGGGACATCCCGATCGACTCTCGCGGCGACTACGACTTCCACACCGAGGCGACAGAGCTCACCAACGACACTCTCCGCCAGTCGGTCACCGACGGCGTCGGCTTCCACCACGCCGGGCTCGGGAAAGACGACCGCGACCGCGTCGAGGAGTGGTTCAAACAGGGGAAGATCAAGCTACTGTTTTCGACCTCGACGCTCGCATGGGGGGTGAACCTCCCGGCGCGCTGCGTCGTTATCCGCGACACGAAGTACCACGACCCGCTGGAGGGCGAGACGGACATCTCGCCGCTCGACGTGCTCCAGATGCTCGGACGAGCGGGGCGGCCGGGCTACGACGACGTGGGCTACGGCTGGGTCGTCTGTGACCGCGGCGACGCCGACCGGTACCGCGAGCTGTTGGCGGAGGGCAAGCCGATCGAGTCGCGGCTCGCCGGCGAGCTGGAGTCACACCTCAACGCGGAGGTCGCGATGGGGACGATACAGGGAGTCGAAGACGTGATGGAGTGGCTAGAGACGACCTTTTATTACGTCCGCGCGCAGTCGGAACCAGAGTCGTACGAGTTCGCGACGCTGCGCGACCGCGTCCGCGACACCCTCGACTCGCTCGTCGACGATGGGTTCCTCACCGCCGACGACCTCGCGATCGAACCGACGGCGCTCGGACGGCTCGCCTCGAAGTACTACCTCCGACTCGACACGGCACGGCGGTTCCACCGGCTCGCGGAGCGGGAGACGCTGACCGTCGACCGGCTGCTGGCGACCGTCGCGGCCGCCGGCGAGTTCGACTCGGTCTCCGCGCGCGCGGCCGAGTCGGACGCGATAGACCGGATCCTCGACGGCCGCGACACCGATCTGGAAGACGGCCACCGCAAGGTGTTCGCCATCCTGATCGCGGGCATGGAAGACTCGATCCCTTCGGACCTCCGCTCCGACGCGTGGGTGATCCGCCAGAACGCGCTCCGGCTGCTCGCCGCGCTCGCCGAGTTCCTCGACCGGTTCGCCGGCCCGCGCGCGGCCAACCTCGCAGCCCGCGTCGAAGCGCGCGTCGAACACGGGGTCTCCCGGGAGGCCGTCGCGCTCACGGCGATCGACGGCGTCGGGTCCGGCCGTGCCGAGCGGCTCGCGAACGCCGGGCTCACCTCGCCGGCAGCCGTCGTCGACGCCGGCGCGAGCGCGCTTGAGAACGCCGGCGTGAGCGGCTCCGTCGCCGAGCGGATCGTCGACGCCGCGCGGGAGTGTCCTCGGATCGACGTCGACTGGGGGTCGTTCCCGGACACCGTCGCGGTCGGCGAAAACGAGCTGTGTGAGATCGCGGTTTCGACCGTCTCCGGCCACGCCCGCACGGGAATCCGTGTGACCGTCAACGACGTGGAGATGACCGCCCAGACGACGTATCTCGACGGGGAGACGACGGTGCCGGTCGGCGTGTTCGGGCCGCCAGAGGCAGACGAACTGGAGTTCGTCGTCGAGGTCGTCTACCCCGACCTCCCGCTGATGCCGGTCAGGTCGACCCGGACGGTTCGGGTCGAGTAGCGTCCCGGCTCGGCGGCCACCCCTCAGATCCCCGCCGACCGCTTAACACCGATACCGCGGCCAGCCGGGGTATGCCGGAACGACTCCGCGTGCTCGCAGGCGACTGTCAGGTGACCGAACAGGGCGACCGCTCGCGCAGCTATCGCGGGCGCGTCGTCGTCCTGATCAAACCGGACGACACCACGCTCGTCCACGACGCCGACGGCTACCAGCCGGTCGCGTGGCTCACCCGCCCCGAGAGCGTCGTTGTCGAGGGCGACGGCGCGGGCTTCTCCGTTACCGTCCGCGACGGCGGCCGCCGCCTCCGAATCGTCTCGACGGAGGCGACGGCGAGCCGCGCGCTCCCCGTCACGGTGGCTGGCGTGCCCGTCGGCACCTGTCCGGCAGACGGCGGGCCGCTCGTGCGCTCGCGCGGCGACGTGATATGTCTCGACTGCGAGAACCGCTGGGGGCTCCCGGCGGGCGCGAGCGTCACGGACGCGACGTGTGACGACTGCGGGCTCCCGAAGATACGCGTCGAGCGGGGAGAGCCGTTTCACCTCTGTCTCGACCCGGCGTGCGACCCGATGGAAGCGGCCGTCAGCGAGCGGTTCGACCGCGTCTGGGACTGCCCCGACTGCGAGGGGTCGCTGACCGTCGAGTTCGCGCCGGGTCGGGTGTACCTCGCCTGCGAGAGCCCCGCCTGCGAGACGACGCTCTCTATCCCCTCCGGCGTCGTCGTCGACGAGTGCGACTGCGGATTACCGATATTCGAGACGGCCGCCGGCCGGAGCTGTCTGGACGGGTCCTGTCAGATCGGCGGTCACACCGCGACGAAAACACACGACTGAGGCCGTCTACTCTGCTAGCTGTTCGCGTCCCGGCGCGATGAGTCGGTCGAGGTACTCGGCGAGCGCGCCCTTCGCGTCCGCAGGGTGGAGTTCCCCGGACTCCAGATCCGCTTCGAGCGCGTCGTACGCGTCGTAGGTCAGGTCTCCGCCGTACTCCTCGGGGCGCTCGACGCGAACGGTGTCGAATCGCGGGAACACATGGTACTCGAACACCTGCAGGACGGGATTCTCCCGTTCTTCGCCCTCGTCGGTCGGCTCGGGGTCAGCCGTCGGCGGGCAGTACGCGTCGTTCACCTTCGACTCGATGTCCGAACGGGAGTCCTCCATCGAGATGGTGACGCCCGTACTGGAGGACATCTTCCCGCGTCCGGTCGCGAGGTCGGCGATGAGCGGCGTGTGGAGGCTCGTCGGCGGCTCGCGGTCGATGCTCGGGAGCACGTCGCGCGCGAGCATATGGACCTTGCGCTGTTCCATCCCGCCGATCGCGAGGTCGACGCCGAGGTACGGGATGTCGAGCGCCTGCATCAGCGGGTACACCGCCTGCGACACCTTCACAGAGTCGCCCGAGGTGATCTCGGCCATCGCGCGCTCGGCCCGCGCGAGCGTCGTCTCCAGCTCTAACGCGTGCAGATCGAGGGTATAGTCGTCGTCGAGCTGGAAGTCGGATCCGAGGACGAACTGGGTGTTCGACTCGTCGAGCCCGTAGGCGATGAACTGGTCGCGCATCCGCTCTGCGGTGTGGCGGATCTCCTCGAACGAGCCCTTGTCGTTGAGGTACGCGTGCACGTCGGCCAAAAGGACCGTCACCTCGAATCCGGCCGCTTGGAGGTCGATGAGCTTGTTCGCGGTGAGCATGTGCCCGATGTGGAGCACGCCCGAGGGCTCGTAGCCGACGTACGCCCGCTTCCCGTCGGGGTCGTCGGCCAGCGCCTCGATCTCCTCCTCGGTGACCACCTCGGCCGCGTTCCGGGTGATCAGCTCGTGTGCGTCCATACCCTCGACTGTGCGTTACCGGACATATGACTTCTGGAAGCGCACTGCGACGCGACGGCGGCGGCCCCGCCCGCGCCGAACCGCCTCGCTACTCGTCGCCGGCTCCGCTACTCTTCCGTCTCTGGCAGCGTCCGCCCCGCTCGGTGCTCGGAGATGATCTGATCGAGGTGCTCCTGTTTTTCCGCCGTCCGTCGCCGCTCCGCGCGCTTCTCCCAGTCGTCGAGCGCCGCGTCGAGCGCGGCCTCCTCCGCGACCGCCAGTTCGTCGACCTCGCGGACGGGGACCGAGTCGGCCGGTACGACCGGTACGTCGTGATCAAACAGGACCTGATCGGCCACCTCAGAGAGGTTCCCGTCGCGGATCACGGCCCGCGGCTCCGTCTCCGCCAGCCGCTCTGCGGTCCGCCGACCGGCTCCGGAGGCGTCACGGAGGTACACGACGTCGCCGGAGACGAGCCCGTACGCCTCGTCGGCCGCCTCCAACGCGTCGAGAGTGAACTGCTCTACGACCTTCACGCTCGCGAGCCCGCGACCCTCGGCGACGTCGCCGAAGTTGGAGTGGTCGAGCCGCCACAGCTCTTTTAACGTCTCCACCTTCCGCTCCAGTTCCTCGACGCGCTCGCGGGCCTCGTCGCGCTCGCGCTCCAGTCGGTCGGTCTCGCGTTCGAGCCGGGAGACGGCTCGCCGGGTACGCGCCTCGATCCGCTCTTCGCGTTTGGCCTCCTCCAGTTCGGCCTCCAGTTCCTCGACGCGCTCGTCCCGCTCGGCGAGGTCGTCTTCGAGCGACTCGGCGTGTGACTCCAGCCGGTCGACGCGCTCGCGCAGCCGCCGGATCGTCTCCTCTTCTTCGGTGCGCTCTGGTTCGGTGGGATCTGACTCGTCCGCGTCGGCGTCGCCCTCTCCGCCGCCGCTCCCGTCGTCCTCGCTCAGGTCGGCGATGACGGCCTCGACTGATGAGTCCCCGGCGACGACGCCCGCGATGACCGCCTCGCGGTCGAGTCGCGGCGGGGTCTTCGCCGCGATCCGGTCGAACTGGTCCGCGTGGTCGTCGTACGCGTACAGCGCCGCCGCCAGCGCGTCGCGCTCGTGGTCGTTCGCGTAGCTCGCCTTGCGGGTGCGGTGGAGCTTCTCGTCGACCGGGAGGTCAGTGGTGGGTCGCCAGCCCGCGGCGTCGAACGAGCGGCGGAACTTCTCGACCGTCTCCGGCATCGGCACCACGTCTGCGGCGACGATGATCGGCCGCCCCTGCTCGATTATCCACTCGGTCACGTCCGCGGTGTCGGCCGTCCGCGAGGAGTAGAGCGCGTGGACGGTGCCGTCGAGGCCGACCACGGCGGCCGCGGTGGTGGTGCCGGGGTCGATACCGACGATGACGCGGTCGCGACGCTGCACCAGCGGCTCGTACTCGATCCCGTCGCGGCGCTCGCGCTCGACCTCGACGCGCACGTCGCCCGCCCGCGAGTTCGAGACCGGGATCTCCTCCGGTCGAGCCTCGACGGTAAAGACGGCGTTCGCGTAGCCGCCGTACTTCTCCGTCACCTCGCGGTCGAACTCGAGGTTTGTCTCCTTCAGCTTCGATTGCACCTGTCGCGTCCGCTTCCGGACGTTACCGTGGATCCGGCGCGTGTACCGGTCTTGACTCCACCCGCCCTTTCCGGTCGAACGGCCACGCGACACCTTCACTTGGGTTTCGTCCGTGAACGCGGTCACCTCGTGGCCGACGTTGGCCGCGGCGAGCCGTGCGGCCGCCTCCGCCTCCTCCATCGGATCTTTCCCGTATGGGATCCCGTGTCTGGAGGCGACCCGAGAGAGCGGCTCCGGGCGCTCGGCGCCCGTCACCTGCACGAGTCGGGTGCCGTCCGGAAGCGATCGCAGGAACTCCACCAGCTCGCCTTTGTCGGCCGCCAGCTCGTAGGCGTTGTCGGTGGCGACGTACAGCGGCTCGCGGTCGTCGATCAGCCGACAGAGCTTTCGGAACGAGACGACGTCGCGAGTCACCCGCGCCACGGGACCGTCGAAGTCGACGTCCGCCGCGTCCGGGTCCTCGTCGTCGACCGGATCCAGTATCACGAGGGCGTAGGAGGGGTCGTCGCCGCGAACGTCGCCGCTTTGCACGTCGACGCCGAACACCGGCCGGTCGCGGGCGCGGATGGTCCGGGTTGTCACGCGCGAAAGTAGGCCGCTGACGCGTATATACCCCACGCCGACCGCGGCGCGCCGTGTCAGTACAAGTCGTCGAGATCGTCTTCGACGTGCGAGTGCTCAGCGGCCGGGAACGCCCCGCTCGTCACGGCCTCTTTGTACGCCTCGACGGCGTCGAGCATCTCGCCGCGCACGTCGCCGAACTGCCGGGAGAAGGGCGGTGCCCACTCGTCCAGTCCGACCGCGTCGTTGATCACGAGCACTTGTCCGTCGCAGTCGGGGCCTGCGCCGATCCCGATCGTCGGAATCGCGAGCGCTTCGGTGACGGCTCCCGCGAGGTTCGCGGGAACGTGTTCCAACACCAGGGCGAACGCCCCCGCCTCGGCGTGTGCGCCGGCGAGGTCGATTATCTCTTCTGCGGCGTCCCTGTCGGTCCCCTGCCGGGTGTAGCCGCCGAGGCGGTTGACGTGCTGGGGCGTCAAGCCGAGGTGCGCCATCACGGGGATCCCCACGTCCGTCATGCGGCGCGTCATCTCGACGGTGTGCGAGCCGCTCTCGATTTTCACCGCGTCGGCGTTCGCCTCCTTCAGCAGCCGGCCGGCGTTGCGCACCGACTCCGCCTCGTCGACTCCGAAGGAGAGAAAGGGCATGTCGGCGACGACGAGGGCGTCCTCGGTCGCGCGGGCGACCGCGGCGGTGCGGCTCGCGACCTCGGCGAACGTGACGGGGAGCGTCGAGTCGTAGCCTAAGGCGGCGTTGCCCATGCTGTCGCCCACGAGGACGGCGTCGACACCCGCCTCGTCGACGATCGCCGCGGTCGGCGCGTCGTAGGCGGTCAACATCGTGATCGGCTCCTCGCGATCCCGGAGTCCCCGCGTCGTGGTCATGTCTCGAACACGCCGGTGCGACCGGTTAAAATCGCCGCATTCGGCGCAGATACCCGGCTTTTTGCCACGCGCGCTTAGGCGTCCGCGGCGGCCGCCGCGACCCGTCTCACCGCGGCGTCCGCGGCGCGGACCGCCACCGATTTGTCCGTTCGGCGCGGAATGCGGGTCGTGCAACCCGTCGAGCGGGCCGACTACGAAGGCGTCGACTACGGCTGGGTGATGCAGACCACGTTCGTCGTCACCATCCTCGTCGGCGCGCCGGTCGTCGCCGTCCTCTCCGGATTCGTCCCACTCGAAACGTGGGGGGCCCGCGCCGCGTTCGCGGTCCGCGTCGGCGCGCCGATCTGGTTTCTCACCGCCGTCGTCGTCGCGCTCTACGCGAAACGAACCGAGGCCGGCGACGGCGGCGCGGACCGAGCGACCGAGACGGGAAGCGAGACGGCGGACGCCGACCGCGACGACGCCGGCGACTGAGTCGCAGTCGGTGCGTCAGTCGAGGAGGTCGCTCACCCACGCGTAGTCCGTGCCCGCGCGCTCCGCGGTCACGGCGTCGCGCTCGGAATCGCCGACGAAGAGCGCCCGGTCCGGCGTGGTCCCGAGGCGCTCGACGGCCGCGAGAAGCGACTCCGGTTCGGGCTTGTACGTCTCGGCCGTATCGCGCCCGACGACCGCGTCCGATTCGAGCGCCCCGCCGAGCCCGTGTGTCTCGATCGCGACCCGGCAGGCCGCCTCGGAGTTGAGCGAGCAGACCCCGACCCCCGCGCTGTGCCCCGCCTCGGCGAGCCGACGTCCGAGCGGGAGCAGCGTCGAGTCGCGCGCGCCGGCCCGCTCGTACTCCGCGATTGTCGTCTCGACGGGATCGCGGATCCCGTACTCGTCGGCCGCGCCGAGCAGCCCCCACAGTTCCGCGGTCGGCGGTTTGATCGCGTGCTCCGCGTACACGGTGAGCACCGCCTCGGCGACCGCCCCCCAGTCCACGGCGAGATCGACCAGCGTGCCGTCGAGGTCGTAAACGACCGCGTCGTAGGCCGGAAAAGAGGGTACGACGGGATCGGCTGTGCTCGCCGAGTCGTTCGCGCCGGTGTCGCCCGCGGCGTGGTCCGTCATTGCTCGGCTAATAGGTCCCTAGCGATAATCGTCTTCTGGATCTCCGTCGTTCCCTCGTCGAACTCGGCCGTGTACCCGCGGTCGCCGTGGATCCGGGCCGCCTCGTTCGTCATCGACATCACGGCACCGCTCGCGCCGGTCATGGTGTGCCATTTTCTCCCACACAAAAACGCTGATCGGGGCCGCGCGAGCGCCGCGTCGCGTTCGTCGTCGTGCTCGGAAACTATTCCCACAGCGGGTACAGCTCGTCTCGCGGCGGCTCAGCGATCCGGTCGCCGTCGAGTCGGACGGTGCCAGCCGCTCCCGGATCGCCGCGGTCAGCCGGCTCGTTCGTCCGCACCTCGCCTATTACCCCCGCGTCGATCCCGGCCGCCGACAGCGACTCCCGGGCCTCGTCGACGCGGTCCGGCGGAATCGCGGCGAGCAGCGCTCCGGAGCCGAACGTCGCCAGCGGGTCGACGCCGAGCGCGCCACAGCACCCCCGCGTTTCGGGTCGAATCGGGACGCGGTCGCGCTCGACCGCGATCGTCGTCTCGCTCGCGCGAGCGACTTCGACGAGCGCGGTCAACAAGCCGCCTTCCGTCGGGTCGTGCATCGCGGTGGCGAGGTCTCGGACCGCGGCCGCGTCGGGGACGACGCTCACCTCCTCCAGGAACTCGGCGGCGGAATCGAGCGTGGCGTCCGAGACGCCGGCGTCCAGACACGCCTCGCGGAAGTCGGTCGCGAGGATCGCCGTCGCCTCGATCCCCACGCCCTTCGTGAGCAGGAGCCGATCGCCGGGCTCTGCGCCCCCGCTGGCGACGAACCGGTCCGTGGTGCCGAGCGCGGTCATCGAACAGAGCGGCCGCGCGAGCGCCGGCAACACCTCGGTGTGGCCGCCGACGATCGCGACGCCCAACTCCCCTGCCGTCTCGTCGACCTGCTCTGTCACGGTCTGACGGCGCTCGGGGTCGTCGTCGGGCAAAAAGAGCGTGTGCGTGAGCCACCGCGGGTCCGCGCCGCTCGCAGCGACGTCGTTGCAGGCGACGTGGACCGCGAGCTCCCCGACCGCGTCCGCCGCCAGCGACAGCGGGTCCGCGGCGACGACGAGCGTCTCCGCCGCGCCCGCGAGGTCGATCGCCGCCGCGTCCTCGCCGTAGGCGGGGCCGGTCGAGACCGACGGGTCGTCCGCGCCGGTCGCCGCGAGCACCTCCGCCAGCGCCGCCGGGTCGAGCTTGCCTGTCATCGCTCCCGCAGCCACGCGACCACGGTGTCCGGGTCGGCGTCGAGCCCACCACCCTGCGCGAACGTCGGGCCGCCGCCCCCACCGCCGCCGAACGCGTCCGTGACCGCGTCGACGACCTCGCCCGCCTTCGGGCGTTCTGCCCCATCGCCGCTCGCGTCGTCCGCGACCGCGACGACCACGAACGGCGCGTCTCCCCCGCCGACCGCGGCGAGCGCGTCCGGAGACGCGGCGGCCGACTCGTCCGCGACGCCGCCGCCCACGATCGCGTCCGCGGGGCCGCGGAGGTCGTTCGGGTCCGCGTCGCCGACCGTTCCGATCGCCCACGTCGTGTCGTCGACCTCGGTCGTCTCGAACTCGCGCAGTCTGGCGGCGAGCAGATCGCCGCGGGCGTCCCGGAGGTCGGCTTCGAGCCGGTCCGCCTCCGTGCGAACCCGCGTCACCTCCTCCGGGAGGTCCGCGATCCGCGCGTCGAGAGCGGCGGCCGCGTCGAGGGCCGCGCGGTGGACCGCCGCGTCGTGGTCGATGGCCGTCGGCCCGACGGCGAACTCGACGCGGGTCACGCCCTCGCCGGGATTCGAGCGGTCGAGCACCGATATCGGGCCGATCTCGGCCGTGGTTCGAACGTGGGTGCCACCGCAGGCGGCGACGTCCCACGGGATGGGGCCGTCGCCGGCGTCGACGCCCACGTCACCGCCTACGCCGGGTTTTCGGTCACCGCCCGTCGCCCCGCCGTCCCCGCCGATCGTCACGACGCGGACGGCCTGGTCCCCGCCCATCGCGCCCGCCTCGGTCTTCGCGTTGAACGCGATCCCGTCGATGGCGCGGGCCTCGCCCTCCGGATGCGTCTCCCACGACACGGGTAGCGAGTCCCAGACCGCGCGGTTCGCGAGCCGCTCCAGCTCGACGAGGTCGGCGTCGGAGAGCGGCTCCGCGGTCGTCAGGTCGACGCGAACCTTCTCCGGGGCGATGTCGAAGCCGGCGTACCCCAGATCCTCGCAGGTCCGCCGGGCCGCGCCGTAGAGGACGTGCGAGGCGGTGTGCGCGCGCGTGCAGTACGTGCGGAACGCGTCGTCGACGATCCCCGTGACGGTCGCTCCCGGCGCGGGGACATCGCCCGCGGCGTCGAGTTCGTGGACGACTCGCCCGTCGCGCTCGCGCACGTCTGCGACGCGGACGCCGTCGACGGTGCCGCGGTCGGCCGGCTGGCCGCCGGATTCGGGGTAGAAGTACGTCTCGTCGAGGACGACTTCGCGTCCCGAGACGGCGTCGACCGTCGCCTCGAACTCCCGTACTTCGGGGTCGGCCGGCGCGCGTGATGCGGTCATGCACGGGCCGTGGGCGCGGTCGAATAAATAGGTGGCCGACGGGAGCCCCGACGGGCCGAGCGTCCCGCCTCCGTCGGCTGCGTCAGGGCCGCTCGGCGATGATCGTCTCGCCCGCGCGGACGGACTCGCCCTCGGCGACGCGGAGGTCGGACTCGCGCACGTCCGCCGGCAACACCACGTCGGCGCGCGAGCCGAAGGAGACGTGGCCGACGCGCTCGCCGCGGTCGACGGTGTCGCCGGGCTCGACGGACGGGTGAATCCGTCGGGCGAACCACCCCGCGATCACCAGCAGCTCGTACTCCTCGCAGTCGATGACGACCTGCTCGTTGCGGTCGGACTCCTTGTCGAAGGCCGGGCGGTTCGCGCCGGGGCGGTGTCTGACCTCCCGGACCGTTCCGGGGAGCGGCGCGCGGTTCACGTGCACGTCGGTGACGTTCATGAACACCCCGACGCGGAGCCTGTCTCCCTCCTCGCGGATCACGGAGACGGTGCCGTCCGCGGGCGAGACGACGACGCCCTCGGCGTCCGGCGGCACGCGGTCCGGGTCGCGGTGAAACCAGAGCACGCCGAGCGCGAGCGCGGTCATTGCGACCCCCGCGGGGGGAACGAGCGGTAGCGTCACGGCGGCCGCGAGCGCGGGCACGAGCGCCAGCCGCCACGCGGCGTCGACGACCGGGAACGGGAGCACCCGTGCGAGCGGTGGGTTCCGGGTCACGTCAGGCCTCCGCGGGGTCGCGAAGCGGCGGTTCGAGTTCGGTGCGACCGGCCGCCCACGCCGCCAGCAGGTGGGTGAGGTGGAGCCGGTCGTCGAGCCCGTCCGTCAGGTCGAGGTCGGCCTCCCCGGCGAGCATGTGTAGCCGAGCGAGGTCCGCGCCGTCGTACGCCGACCCGGCGCGCGCGACGCGGAGCGTCTCCCGCAACAGATCTCCGCCGTCGTATCCTCCTTCCTCGAGAAGGTCGTCGAGCGCCGAGCGCGCGTCGCCGAAGTTCCCCTCCCGCGCGGCGGCGAGCGCCTCGCGGATCGCGTCGTCGTCGCCGACCTCGCCGAGCGTTTCGTAGGCGGTCGACATCGTGATTTCATCGCCCTCGACAGCGGTCGCCTGCGTCGAGAGGATCGCCTCGCGGAGGTCGCCGCCGGCCGCGCTGGCGACGAACTCCAGTCCGTCGGCGTCGTACGGCACCGCCTCGCGCTCGCAGATCGTTTCGAGCACGTCGATCGTCTCGTCGGTGGTCGGCGACCGGACCTGCACCGGGAAACACCGCGAGCGGATCGGCGCGATGAGCTTCGACGGCTGTCGGGTCGCGATCACGAACTGCGTGGTTCGGTGGTGTTTCTCCATCACTCGCCGGAGCGCCTGCTGGAAGTCCTCGCGGATCGCCTCGGCGTTGTCCAGTAAGATCGTCTTGTACTCGCCGGACATCGGCGCGTACGACGCCGACTCCTTCAACACGCGGTTTATCATGTCGCGTTTCGCCATCCGACTGCGGCCCTGCAGGAACCCCTCGAATCGGGGGTCAGTCCGGATCTCCTTTTTCGTGCGCCCGAAGAAGTCCGCGACGTTGATCTCGATCAGGTCGCTCTCCGGGTGGTCGTGTGCGGCCCGCGTCAGCGCCCGCGTCGCCGCGGTCTTTCCGACCCCCGGCGGCCCCTGCACCACGAGGTTCATCGGCTCGTCGACCGCGCGCTCCAGCCGCTCGCGCGCCTCGACCTGTCGGATCTCGTCGAGCGCGGGAGCGTGCGCGTCGATCCACAGCGGTCCCTCCATGCCCGAGTATGGGTGACGGGCGCTCAAGAATCGGTCGGTCGGCGACACGGCGTCGGATCGCATATGGTGTTTGATAGCTCGACACGTGTAGTCCGGTAACGCGACTCGGTCGGTGGCCGACACCGGCGGATCTCCTGTTCGCTTATACGGACTATATCAGCGTGTCATGCCTCAACACCCCAGATGTGATTTTTATTACCCTTCCGAGTAAATGAACATCAATCGTTAAGTACGCGGGGTTTGAAATGGAATTGTACATGACACGAGACAGCGAAACCGACGAGGCCGACCGACTCACCCGCCGTCACTACGTTGCCGGCGCTGGCACCCTCGCGACCGTGGGGATCGCCGGGTGTTCGGGTGGCGGCGACGGGTCCGACGGTGGATCGGACGGCGCTGACGGCGGAGACGGGTCTGACGGCAGCGGTGGCGGCTCCAGCGAACTCGAGATCATCCACTGGTGGACCGCCGGCGGCGAGCAGGACGCGTATCAGGCCCTCCTCGACGGCTTCCGAGAGGAGCACCCGGACGTCGAGATAGTCGACAACCCGGCACCCGGCGGTGCCGGCTCCGCGATCGACACCGTCGTCCAGAACCGCGTCATCGACGGGAACCCGCCGAGCACGTTCCAGATCTGGCCCGGGCAGGCGCTCACGCCGTACACGGACGAGAACCTCCTCGAAGACATCGGCGACTCCGTGTGGGACGAGGAGATGCGGAACGCGTACCTCGACGGCGTCGTCGACCTCTCGCAGCCCGCGGGCAACCTCGTTGCGGTCCCGATCAACATCCACCGGCTGAACAACCTGTTTTACAACGTTAGCGTCCTCGACGACGCCGGCGTCGACCCGACCGACATCGACGGTCCGGAAGACCTCCTCGGCGTCTTCGAGACGCTCGACGCGGAGACCGACGTCACCCCGATGGCACACCAGACCCAGAGCCCGTGGTCGTCGCTCCAGCTGTGGGAGAGCATCTTCGTCGGCGAACAGGGCGTCGACGCCTACCAGACGCTGATCGGCGGCGACGTCTCCTCGCTCGAAGACGAAGTCCGCTCGGCGCTGGAACTGCTCGCCGACTACCTCGAGTACATCCCCGAGGACGCCGGCTCGATCAGCTGGGACCAGGGGAACAACGACGTGATCTCCGGCGACGCCGCGTTCCTCCACCAGGGCGACTGGGCGGCCGGTCAGTACCGCTCCGCCGAGGACTTCGAGTTCGAGAGCGACTGGGACATGGTGCCGTTCCCCGGCACCTCCGGCGTCTACCAGTCCGTCATCGACTCGTTCGTCTTCCCCACGGGCAACCCCTCGCCCGAGGCGACGGAGAAGTTCCTCAACTACGCCGGCTCGGTCGACGCCCAAGAGCGGTTCAACCCGATCAAAGGATCGATCCCGCCGCGCACCGACGTCCCGATGGACGAGTTCGGCGACTTCCTCTCGCGGCAGTTCGAGGACTTCCAGAACTCGAACACGCAGCCGCCGGCGATCGCACACGGCACGGCGGTCGCGCCGGCGATCCAGTCCTCGCTCGATGAGGTCTTCGCCAACTTCAACGGCAACCGGGACGTCGACGCCGCCTACGACGGCATCGTCAACTCGTTCTGAGCCGATGGCTTCATCGATTTTTGCAGCGCTGACGGGCGACACCGACGAGTCGCGATCCGACGACGAGTCACAACGCCGCTCGGAGCCGTCCGCCCGGACCGACGGCGGCACCGTCACCGACGGCGCGAGCGACACGACGACCGCGGCCGTCGGAGACGACGCGACCGCGCTCGGTCGACTCCGTCGCAGCCGGTTCCTCGAATCGCTCCCGTTCTGGGGGCCGCCGGCGCTCCTGGTGTTCTTCTTCGTGTACGGGGCCATCGCGTGGAACTTCGTCATCTCGCTGACGGGGTGGGAGGGGCTCGGCAGCCCCGACTACTCGTCGCTGTCGACGGAGATGTACGCGCAGTTGCTCTCGGACCCGTCCTTCGCCGCGGCGTTCCAGAACACGCTCGTGCTTCTCGTCGCGTTTACAGTCCTCTCTCTCATCCTTGGACTGCTCGTGGCGATCCTCGTCGACCAGAAGATTCGCATCGAGAACACGTTCCGGACGATCTACCTGTTGCCGATGAGCCTCTCGTTCGTCGTCACGGCGATCTTCTGGTCGTGGATGTACAACCCCTCGAACGGGCTCATCAACGAGGCGTTGCGTGGCATCGGTCTCGACGCACTCACGCAGGCGTGGCTAGCGGACCCGCAGTTCAAGCTGGCGGCTATCATCTTCGCGCTGATGTGGCAGTTCTCGGGGTACTGCATGGTCGTGTACCTCGCGGGACTTCGCGCGATACCGGAGTCGCAGTACGAGGCCGCCCGCATCGACGGCGCGTCGACGATCAAACTCTACTGGCGCGTGATCATCCCGCAGCTGCGGGCCTCCACGATGTCCGCGGCGGTCGTGCTCGTCGTGTTCGCGCTCAAGGCGTTCGACTTCCTGTTCGTGCTGTTCGGCGTCAACCCCGGACAGTCGGCGGACATCCTCTCCGTGATGATGTACCGCGTCGCCTTCGACCGGATCCAGTGGGCGTACGGCTCCGCCGTCGCGATGGTGCTCTTCGCGATGACGCTCGGCGTGATCGGTCCGTATCTCTACGTGCAGTACCGGCGGGGTGAGCTATGAGCGCCGCCGACAGACTCCAGACGACGATCGCGGGCCTCGACCGAACGCGTATCGCGCTGTACGCGGTGCTGCTCGCGATGGTGGCGTTCTATCTCGCGCCGCTCGAATCCGGCTTCATGACGGCGTTCAAGACGCCGGACGGGTTCCGGACGACGACGCCGTTCGCGCTCCCGCCGCTCGGCGAGTTCACCCTCTCCGCGTGGGGGACCGCGTTCGATCGGCTCTCGAACGGCCTGTTGAACAGCGCGCTGATGGCGGTGCCCGCCACCGTGCTGTCCGCGCTCTTCGGATCGCTTGCGGCCTACGGCCTGACGAACCTCAGCTGGCGCGGACAGATCGGCGTGCTCGTCCTGTTCGTCGCCGGCGTGTTCATTCCGTATCAGGCGGTTCTGGTGCCGCTGACGCAGTTCTGGTCGTTCGTCGACCTCGGGGGGCGGATCCCGCTCGCTATCGTCGCCGACAACGAGGGGCTGATCAACTTGAGCATCACGCACGTCGCCTACGGCATTCCGATCTGTACGGTGCTTTTCCGCTCGTACTACGCGACGATAGACGACGAGATGCTCGAGGCGGCGCGGCTGGACGGGGCGTCGGCGGCGACGATCTACCGGCGGATCATCCTGCCGCTGTCGATCCCCATCTTCGCGGTGACGCTCATCTACCAGTTCACGCAGATCTGGAACGATCTGCTGTTCGCCATCGTGCTGGTCAGCAATCCGTCGAACCAGGTGGTGACGGTCGCGTTGAACCAGCTTCAGGGCTCGTTCGTCCAGCAGTTCAATCTCCAGATGGCGGGGGCGTTCGTCGCGGCGCTACCGACGCTCGTCGTGTACGTCCTCTTCGGTGAACAGTTCGCGAAAGGCGTCGCAGGTGACTAATCATGGCACAACTCGAACTCGACTCGGTGACGAAGCGATTCGGCGAGGGAGACGGTTCCGTCCTCGCTGTAGACGATGTGGACGTCGACATCGCGGACGGGGAGTTCCTCGTCCTCGTCGGCCCGTCCGGCTGCGGGAAGTCCACGACGCTCCGGATGGTCGCCGGGCTCGAATCGATCACGGACGGCGAGATCCGTCTCGACGGCGAGCGGATGAACGAGCAGGGGCCGGCGGAGCGGGACATCGCGATGGTGTTCCAGAGCTACGCGCTGTACCCGCACATGACCGTCCGCCAGAACATGCGGTTCGGACTGGAGGAGTCGACCGACCTCAGCGACGAGGAGATGGACGGTCGCGTCGACGAGACGGCCGAACTCCTCGATATCACCGAACTCCTCGACCGGAAGCCGGGCGCGCTCTCCGGCGGACAGCGCCAGCGCGTCGCGCTCGGCCGCGCCATCGTGCGCGAGCCGAAGGCGTTCCTGATGGACGAACCGCTCAGCAACCTCGACGCGAAGCTCCGCTCGCAGATGCGCACGGAGCTACAGCAGCTACAGGCCGACCTGGACACCACCACCGTCTACGTCACGCACGACCAGACGGAGGCGATGACGATGGGCGACCGTATCGCCATCCTCGACGCCGGCGAACTCCAGCAGGTGGCGACGCCGCTTGAGGCGTACCACCGTCCCGCGAACCAGTTCGTCGCCGGGTTCATCGGCGAGCCGTCGATGAACTTCGTCGACTGCGCGGTCGAAGAGGCCACCCTCGTCGATGGGGCGTTCCGTTACCCCCTCGGCGACGAGGTTGGCGGGGCGGTCGACGCTGCCGCCGACGCGACGCTCGGCATCCGCCCCGAAGACGTGTCGGTCGACGCGGACGCTAGCGGCGGCGACGCGGTCGCGGACCACGCGTTCGACGCGACCGTCACCGTGGTCGAACCGATGGGCGACGAGAACGTCGTCCACCTCTCGCTCGCCGACGGACCGGACCTCGTCGCGACGGTGAACGGGCTCCGCCAGATCGAGAGCGGAACGGACGTGGTCGTCGAGATTCCCGAGAACGCGATCCACGTGTTCGACGGCGACTCCGGCGACGCGCTCCACAACCGCTCGCTCGACGACGCCGAACTGGAC
This sequence comes from Halorubrum sp. BV1, assembly GCF_000746205.1. Lineage (NCBI taxonomy): Archaea > Methanobacteriati > Methanobacteriota > Halobacteria > Halobacteriales > Haloferacaceae > Halorubrum > Halorubrum sp. BV1. Next base: position 771,509 of record NZ_JQKV01000002.1, on the reverse strand, counting down.
GACGCGCGCGTCTGAGCGGTCGTCCTCCTTTTTCACGCGCCCGCTGATCCGTCGCGTCCGCCGAACGCTCAGACGCCGCGGCGTCGCCACGCCCGACCGGTCGCCCGGCCGACCGCGGCGGCGGCGACGACCTCGACGTAGAACAGACAGACGAATCCGAGCGCGACCCTGTTCAGCGGTCCGTACGCCGCGGCGGCGACACCGAGCCCGCCGGCGGCGAGCAGGGTCGCGACGAGGTAGCCGGCGTCCTGTGCGGCCGCGCCGACGAGCGTCGCATCCACCGCCGCGCGCAGCGTTCCCTCGCGGGCGACCGCGGCGAGCGCCGCCGGGAGCGGATAGCAGATCGCGGCCGCAAGCAGCGTCGAGACCGTCGAGCCGACGGTAAAGAGGAGCCCGTCCGTCGTGCCGGTCGGGTCGAACCCTTCGAGCGGACCGCCAAGCGTCACGACGAGGAGGACGACCGGAACCGCGAGGTAGCCGACCGTCGTCACGGCCACGCGGAGCCCGTCGCGGAGCAGCGCCCCGACCGGTCGCCACCCCGGTCGCTCGGGATCGACGTGCGACTCGGCTGCCGCGGTCGCCGCGAGCACCCGCGAGAGGTAGCCCGCGACGACGACGAACGGGAGCACCGGAATCCACACCGCGAGCAGGTGGAGCCCGCCGCCGACGAGCAGCGCGTCGAACCGGGGCGACCCGCGAATCGGGAACGTCAGAACGCTCGACATCACTCGCGGGCCCGCTCTATCTCGCGTCTGACACCCTCGCGGACGCGGTCGGTGAGTCCGTCACCGGCGCGTCGAACGCCGTCTGCGGTCTCGGCGTCCTCCGTTTCGAGGAGCCGATCCAGCTTCCGCCCGAACTCGGCGTCGTCTATCTCGCCGCGGGCGTATCGCTCGCGGAGCGCGTCGAGCGCGGGGTCGAGGGTCTCGGCGTCTCCGCGTCGCGAGTCGCCGCCCGCGTCGGGGAGGGGTTTCGTGAGCGTGTGGAAGACGGGGAGCGCGACGAACAGGCCGAAGAACCAGACGAGCGGGAGCGTCCACCAGACGCCGGTGAGGAGGGGAGCCGCGACGCCGCCACCGAGCACGAGCAGGGCGAACACCCGCCGCCAGCGGTGTCGCAGGTTCCACGCGATCCGCCGGAGGAGGCCGGTCATGTTCGGGCGGACGCCTGCGAGGCGGAAATCGGTTTCGTCGCCGGCTGCGCGGCCGCGCGTCGCTCTCTCAGACGTCGAAAACGAGCCGGTCTCCGGGCTCGACGCCGTGACGATCGCTCCAGCCGCGCGGCACTTCGAGGACGTATCGCCCCGCGCCGCGGTAGCGCGTGAGCGGCCGCTCCTCCCGCTCTGCGTCGTGGATCGCCGTTATCGTTCCGTCGACGGAGACGAAGATGATGTCGAGTCCGAACGTCATGTCCCGCATCACGTAGGCGCGTTCGGCCGAGTCGCCGTGGACGAACAGCATTCCTCGGTCGGCGGGCAGGGCGTCGGTCGCGGAGAGTCCGACGTAGCGTTTCACCGGGCCGTCGGCGACACGGGCCTCGACGGTCGCGAGCGAGGCGTTCGTCTCGCCGTCGACCACCTCGACGGTCGTCGTCTCGTACCCCGCGATCAGGAGGGTCGGATCGACGGCGACGGCGAGGCCGACGAGGAGGGTGACGGCGGCCGCGGTCGCGGCGATCGTGAGGGCACGGCGGCGCACGGACGCGGTTCGAGGCGGAGAAAGAAACCGTTTTCCGCTCTCGACCGGTTGAAACGGTGGGGGCTCGTGGTCTAGCTGGTCATGACGCGGCCTTTACAAGGCTGAGGTCGGCGGTTCGAACCCGCCCGAGCCCATTCCTGTGGCGAGCAACTCTGCGAGCCGCAGGTATGGAGCGGGTTCGGAGCAGGGAGCGGGAGGTGAGCGAGCGGAGCGAGCGAACGGGAGCGACTGCGGTTCGAACCCGCCCGAGCCCATTTCTGGGACGAACAATCCGCGAGCCCCGGGTGCGGTGAGCCCGCTGTGGCCGTCGAATCACGCTTAAGTCACCGCCGCGTCGAGGGGAGTCATGAGCTACGAGGTGGTCTGCTTCGATCTCGACAACACGCTGTACCCGTACGCGCCGTGCAACGAGGCGGGAAAGCGGGCGGCGCTCGCCGCCTTCCGCGAGCGCGGGTACGAGATGGACCGGCAGACGTTCGACGACCTGTACGCGGCGGGTCGCCGAGAGGCGAAGCGCGAGACCGGCGGCACGGCGGCCTCTCACTCGCGACACATCTACTTCAAGCGCGCCATCAGAGCGTACGCGGACGACCACGACGCCGAGACCGCGCTCGCGGCCGGCGACGCCTACTGGGACGGATACGCGGACGCGATGCGTCTCTGTGACGGCGTCGAGTCCACCCTCGGCAAGCTCGCGGACGCCGGAGTCGCGGTGGCGGTCGTCACGAACCTCACCACCCGCGTCCAGCTACAGAAGCTCGCGCGGCTCGAGATCGACGACCGGGTCGACCGGCTCGTCACCTCAGAGGAGGTCGGACGCGAGAAGCCGAGCGCACTCCCGTTCACGACGGCGCTCGCGTCGCTCGACTGTCGGCCGAGCGACGCGCTCGTGGTCGGCGATAACCTCGGAGCCGACATCGGCGGCGGGAACGCCCTCGGGATCGACACGGCGCTTTTCGTCGCCGACGGCGACGCGCCGCCCGACGATGCGATCGACGAGCCGCGGCGTCCGGACGTTCGGCTGGACGCGTTCAACGAGCTTCGCGAGGTGGCGCTTTGACCCGCGATCGTCCCGCGGCGGATCCCGACCGCCTGCGCGCCGCCCGCGAGGCGGTCGTCGAGTACGCGCCGGCGCTCGCCGAGTTGACGCCCGGGCGGACCGGGAACCTGAGCGTCCGCGACGGCGACGCGATCGCGGTCACGCCCACCGGCGTCCCGTACGACGCCTTCGACGCGGCCGACGTGCCGGTCGTCTCGCTCTCCGGCGAGCGGCTGGCGGGGCGGATGGCTCCGTCGAGCGAGGTTCCGATGCACACGGGAATTTACAGACACGACCGCCCGGGCGCGGTCGTCCACACCCACTCGCCGTGGGCGACGACGATGGCGTCGCTCCGTCGAACGCTTCCGCCGATCCACTACATGATAGTCGCCGTGGGTCGTGAGGTCCCGCTTGCCGACTATGCCCCGTTCGGCACGGAGGAACTCGCGGCGAACGTCGTGGGCGCGATGGCCGAGGCCGACTCCGACGCCGCGATCCTCGCGAACCACGGGCTCGTCGTCACCGGCCCCGACGTGGAGACCGCAGTCGAGAACACCCGCCACGTCGAGGACCTCTGTCGACTCTACCTCCGGGCGTCGTCGGTCGGAACCCCGACCGTGCTCACCGACGAGCAGTTGGCGACCGCCGAGGAGCGGTTCGAGGGGTACGGACAACAGCCGGAGGGCGGCGCGTAGCCGCCCGCCGGTCAGGGTCGCGCTTGCCGCCCGATTTTATAAATACCGGGCGGGCTACCGGATCGGTATGACCGACACGGAACCGGCGGCCGCGGTGCGGGAGACCGCCGACTCGATCGCGACGATGGAGATCCGCGGGGCGGCGACCATCGCCTCGGCGGCCGCGGAGGCGCTCGCCGCGCAGGCCCGCGAGGCGGCCTCGGCACACGCGGGCGACCCGCCGGCCTTCCGGGCGTCGATGCGGGCGGCGTCGCGAACCCTCCGCGAGACACGTCCGACCGCGGTGTCGCTTCCCAACGCCCTCCGATACGTCCTCCAGCGGATGGAGGGCGACTCGGTCGAGGCGCTCCGCCGGAGCGTCGTCGACGCGAGCGAGGCGTTCGTCCGGCAACTCGACCGGGCACAGGAGGACCTCGGGCGCGTCGGCGCGAACCGCCTCACCGACGGTGACACGGTGATGACGCACTGCCACTCGACGGACGCGTTAGCGTGTATCGAGGCGGCCGTCGAACAAGGGAAGTCGATCTCGGCGGTCGTAAAGGAGACGCGTCCGCGCCAGCAGGGCCATCTCACAGCAGAGCAGCTTCGCGACGCCGGCGTTCCGGTCACCCTCATCGTCGACTCCGCGGCGCGCCGGTACCTCGACGAGGTCGATCACGTCCTCGTCGGAGCCGACTCGATCGCGGCCGACGGCGGCGTAATAAACAAGATCGGCACGTCTGGACTCGCCGTCAACGCCCGCGAGCGCGGCGTGCCGATCATGACTGCGGCCCAGACCATCAAGCTCCACCCGGAGACGCTGACGGGTCACACCGTCGAGATCGAGATGCGGTCTGAGAGCGAGGTGATAGCCGCCGACGTGCGTGAGGAGATCGGCGAGGTCGCGGTCGAGAACCCCGCCTTCGACGTGACGCCGCCGCGGTACATGGACGCGATCGTCACCGAACAGGGACAGTTCCCCCCCGAGAGCATCGTGACGCTGATGCGAGAGCTGTTCGGCGAGGGAGCCGAAACGCCGTGGGCAGAGCCATGAGCGGCGAGGACGAACGCGGTACCGAGAGCGACGGGGACGGAAACGACTGGGACGCCGAAGTGGCGGAGTGGGACGAGGAGGTCGCAGAGTGGGAAACCGACAGCGACGGCTCGGTCGATGACGCCGGATCCACGGACGGCGAGACGGTCGGAGACGCCGGATCCACGGACGGCGAGACGGTCGGAGACGCCGGATCCACGGACGGCGAGACGGTCGATGACGCCGGCTCAACCGAGGGGTCCGACCAGCACCCCACCGGCGACTCCGACCACCGCGCCGCTGACGGACCGGAATCCGTCGACGATCCCGATCTAGAGCCCGAATCGACCGACCGCGTCCCGAAGGTGGTCTCGGCCGGTCATATCAACTGGGACGTGACGATCCATGTGGACCAGCTACCAGAGCCCGACGGCGAAACTCGAATCCAGCGGCTCGAACAGTCGGGCGGGGGCAGCGCCGCGAACGTCGCGGTCGGCCTCGTCGGCCTCGGCGGGCAGTCGGTCGTCTACGGGAGCGTCGGCGGCGACGAGTCCGGGGCGCTGGCGCTCCGCGAACTGGCGAGCGCCGGCGTCGACCCGGGACAGGTGCTCGTCGCCGCAGACGAGCCGACCTCGGTGAAGTACGTCATCGTCGACGGCGAAGGCGAACTGCTAATGCTGGCGAACGACGGCGCGAACGAGTCGTTTTCGGCGGCCGAATTCGATCCGGACACGCTCCGAGCGGCCGATCACCTCCACCTCACCGGCCAACAGCCGGGGACCGCCGCCGCGCTGGCGACGGCCGCAGGCGAGGCGGATGCGACGCGGAGCTTCGACCCCGGTCGACGCGCCGGCGACCGCGAGTTCGACGCCGCGCTCCACGCGACCGACGTGCTCTTCGTGAATAACCGCGAGGCCGACGCGCTCGCGGCGTCGACCGACATCGACCCGTGGGAACCGGACGACCGCGTCGTCGCGATCAAGCTCGGGAGCGACGGGGCGACGATCCGAACCCCCCACGGCGACGTCTCTCACCCCGGGTTCGACGTCGACCCCGTCGACACCACGGGTGCCGGTGACGCGTTCGCGGCCGGCTTCCTCGGCGCGGCGCTCCGCGATCCCGAAGTGGCCGCCGGCGGGTTCTCCCACGACCCGCGCGACTACCAGGTGCCGCTCCTCGTCGGCAACGCCTGCGGTGCGATCGCGGCCGAGGCCGTGACCGCCCGCGTCGACCTCTCGTGGGACCGAGTCCGCGAGACCATGGGCGACTCGCCCGAGTCGGATCTGCTGATCGAGATCCGGGTGTGAGGCGGCCGAGGCGGGTCGCCGCGTTCGCGTCCCTCGTCTCGGCCGCACCCCGACCGCGACCGAGGGTTCAAATCCGATCCCGCCGAACCCGGGGACATGTACGCGGTCGTCGGCTGCAACGAGTGTGCGGCCATGTGGCTGCTCTCCGACCCCGAGACGAGCGACAGCGCGACCTGTCCGCGCTGTCAGAAGACCCATCGCACGGCGAAGCTCAAGCGCTTCTTCGAGTCCGAGGACCGCGCGGCCGCCCGCGAGGCCCGCGCCGCGCTGCTCGCGAAAAAGCGCGGCGAGAGCGCGGCGTTCGCCGACGTGGCGCACGTCTCCGAACTGGAACGCGCGGCCGCGGACGCCGGTATCGACGACGACGAGTACCTCGACGCCGCGGGAATCGACGCGGACGCGGTCGCCGACGCGGGAGCCCGCGCGGAGGGCGGGGGTTCGGGCTCGCCGAGCCGCACCGAGATCGTCCGTGCCGCCGTCTCCGAGGCCGACGATCCCACCGAGGCGGCCGTCGTCGAACGCGCGGCCGATCGGGGGATACCCGCGGAGACCGCCCGTGAGATACTCGCCAAGCTGACGCGCCGCGGCGATCTCTCGGAGTCCGGCGGGCGATACCGGGTCCTCTGACACTGAGGAGCGGCAGAGGACCCGGGTTCTCGACACCGCTCCGCGAGACGGCCTCGCCAGACAAAGCATATATGCCGCGATTTTGACGTGTCGGACATGGACACTCGAACTGCCCTCCTGGCGGCCGCGGCCGCGCTGCTTTTGCTCACCGCGATCGGGGCCGTCGCCGCGCCGGACGCGCTCGCCGACCCGCGGTCGGACGACGAGCGCTCCGGCCACGTTCGCATCGTCGACACCGTCGTCTCTCCCGGCGAGGTCCGCGGCGAGACCGCAGAGCTTCGGCTCGGCGTCGACCTCCAACACCGGGGTCCGCCCGTCGAGAACGTCACGGTTCGACACCGCGCGATCGGTGCAGAGTCCGGCCTCCTCGTCGACGAGACGACGGTCGACGTCGGCGAGGTCGACGGCGGCGGCGAACAGACCATAAACGGCTCCGTCGACGTCGAACGCGCCGGCGGCTACCGGATCGAGACGGTGGTGTTCTCCGACGGCGAGCGCCGCACGAGCCAGACGACGCGGGTCAGCGGCCTGAGCGCGCTCACGCCCGAGTACGCCGACGCCTCCGTCGGATTCACGGACGGGCGGGTCTGGCCGACCGTCGCCGTCAGCGTCAGCGAGGCCGACTCCGAGACCGCCACGCTGTCCGTATCGCTTTCGGTGACCAACCGCGGCGACGAGCCGTCCGATCCGCTCGAACTCCGCGTGCTGCTGCGACAGGCCGAGTCGAACGTGGTTGCCGCCGACGCCGGGGAGACGGTGGGGTCGGTGCGCCCCGGTCGGACCGACACCGTCACCGTCACCGCGACGGTGCCGGCGGACTACAACTACTACGTCGACGGCGCGCTGTGGAGCGACGACGTCCTTATCGACGAGACGCAGGGCGTCGCCAACCTGAACCCACGAGAGACGATCAGCGCGGACGAGACGGTCGAAGAGGTCGAGTTCGCCGTCGAGGACTTCGAGCGCGACGCCGGCGGAGACGGCGTCGCCGAGAGGCCGGAGAGCGGAAACGACGGCGGGGGCACGGACGACTCGACGCCCGGATTCGGCCCCGTCGTCGCGCTCGTCGCCCTCGCGAGCGCGGCGCTGGTCGCACGGAGGCGGCGATGACGGCCGACGACCGACCAGCCGGCGACGACCCATCGACCGGGGCCGATGCGGGCGATTCCCCGAACCGCGAATCGAGCGATCGGACGGACCCTACGAGAACCATGACAGACACGACAGCCGACGACGCAGCCGACGACAGCACAGCCCGCGGCGACGCGAGCCGCAGATCGGGCGGGGCCGACGCCGACCGACAGGACTCGGACGCCGAGTCGGGACTCGACCGCCTCGGCACGGACCGGCTCCGTGCGATCCTCGACCGGGTCGGACTCGCCGCGCTCGTCCTGCTCGCGTTGGTCGCCGGATGGAGCTTCTACGGACAGGCCGGGACCGCGATCCGGACGTGGCTGGACCCGGCGTATCAGCCCATCGCGCTCGCGGCGTTCAACCTCGCGGTGCTTCTGGTGGCGGTCGCCGGCATCGTCCACCAACTCGCGCGAATCCGCGCGAGCGAGTAGGCGAGGGCGAGCGGTCAGTTCTCGCGGGCGCTCGCGTCCGCGAACTCACTCCTCCGGGAGGTCGTCCGCGCTCGCCGGGATCCGTTCGACCTGTCCCGCGAGCGTCGCGGCGTCGCCGGCGACTGTGGAGGGATCGACGCCTGCCTCGTTCGCGACGAGGCGGACGTGTGCCGCGAGCAGCGCGAGCGCGCGGAGCCCCTCCTCGCTCGCGGTCTCGCCTCGCTGTGCGAACGTGGTGTCGACCTCGCCGTCTCGGACGACCCCGACGTGGAGGGCGTCGACGTCCTCGTCGTTGAGGAGTTCGCGGGCGCGAGCGCGTTCGGCGGCGAACCGCTCGTCGGTCGCGTCGTCGTTGCCGGTTGCGTCGTCGTTGCCGGTTGCGTCGTCGTTGCCGGTTGCGTCGTCGTTGCCGGTTGCGTCGCCGTTGTCGGACCGATCGGGAGGCTCGTCGCTCATGCCGTCTCGTACGGGGAGTCGGGAGAAAAGCGCGGCGGGCGTCGCGTCGACGGTTACTCCGGGCGGGGCCGAGCGACGAACAGCGCCTCTTCGAGGGTGAACGGGTCGTACGTCGACTGGTGACAGACGCAGTACGTCCCGTCGGCCGCGTCGTAGCGGGCGGACTCTTCGAGTTCTTTGTACCCGGGGATACAACAGAAGTGCGTACAGACGTTGAGATACGCGAGGAATCCCTGATCTGTCGAGGCCTCCAGCCACTCGTCGTTCTGTGCGGCCTCCTCGATCTGCGGCGACCGCACCACGACGACGTTCAGGCTGGTATCGGTGTCCTGTGACCGCCATGTGACGTTCGCCGGCTTGCCCACGCCGTCGCTGCCGATCCCGTTGCCCCACTCCTCGTAGTCGGCGAAGTCGTCGACGTGGATCCGGTCCCCGGCGGAGTACGTGTCGGACTGCCACGAGTACGGCGGCGAACTCGCCGAGCGGAACAGGTTGTCCGACTCGAAGTCGGGCTGGATGTTCTCCTGTGATTCGACGCCGCAGTACTGGAACCACGCGCCGGAGTACGTCTTTCCACCCAGATCCTCCTGTGCGACCTCTATCTCCTGTCCCGCCTGCGTGACCGTCGTCGTCTCGGGCCAGATGCCTTCGATGAACCCGTCGTCTGTCACCTGCAGCGGAATCTGCGGGAGCCCGCGCGGTGCCGGACCGCCGGTCTGGGCGATCGTCATCGCGGTTGTCGATCCGCCGCCGACGCCGCCCGCCGTCGTCAGCGTGTTCACCGTCGCCGACCCCATCGCGCCGACCCCCGCCAGGGCAGCGCCGCCGACGACGCCCTTGATGAAGCGTCGCCGTCCGGACTCGGCCGGATATTTGTCGGACTGACTCATAGACGCTATTCGGGTTGGCCCGGTAAAAAGGGTGACGAACCCTCCACCGGAGCGAGAATCGAATCGAGGTACGTGACGCTGAGCCGCGGGCCTCTCGATACGCGTCGCCTCGGGGAATCGCACGATCGATACGGATATTCACTCGGTTCCGAGGCAAACATTCGCCCAGACCGCGGGTTTTACACGACTCGACCGGTAGGTGCTGTGGTATGAAGTTGCACAACAGAGACGTTCGCACGGACGTCCGGGAGCTCGGTGCGCTCGTGGGAGACGTGCTCGCCGCACAGGCCTCGACCGAGGCGTACGAGACCGTAGAGGAACTGCGAAACGCCGCGATCGACTACCGGCGGGGCGACGCGCCGGACCGCGGCCGTCTCCACGAACGAGTAGGCGGCCTCTCCGAAGTCCGCGAGGGCATCGTCGCTCGGGCGTTCACGACCTACTTCGAACTGATCAACCTCGCCGAAGAGCGCGAGCGGGTGCGCGCCATCCGAAACGCCGACGACGAGGGAGCCCTCCACGACTCCTTCGAAGCCACGATCGCTGAGTTCGCGGAACAGGGCGTCGAGCCGGAAGAGCTCGAAGAGCTCCTCGCCGACGTGCTCATCGAGCCGACGTTCACGGCGCATCCGACGGAGGCCCGCCGCTCGACGGTGAAATCGAAGCTTCGATCGATCGCGAACCACCTCGGAGAGCTTGACGAGCGGAACCTCACCGAGCGCGAGCGGAACGCGATCTGGCGCGACGTCACCGCCGAGGTGACGAGCCTCTGGGGCACCCGGCAGGTGCGGCAACGACCCCCGGAGCCGGAAGACGAGGCTCGGAACGTCCAGTGGTACCTCGAAAACACCCTGTTCGACGTCGTCGGCGACGCCTACGAGGAGTTCGAAGAGACGATCTCACAGGAGTACGGCGACGTGGACTGTCCCAAGCTCTTCGAGTTCCGCTCGTGGGCGGGCTCCGACCGCGACGGCAATCCCTTCGTCACCCCCGAGGTGACGGACGAGACGCTCGAACGCCAGCGTGAGGTCGCGGTCGAGAAATACCGCGACCAGTGTAAGCGGCTCTCGGCCGTGCTGAGTCAGGACGGCGAGCGCTACGCGGTCGGCGACGCGCTCACCGCGTCGCTCGCCGCCGACGCCGAACGGTTCCCAACGGTCGTCGAGGAGGCGCGAGAGCGATACCCCGACGAGCCGTACCGGCAGAAGCTCCGCTTGATGCGCGAGCGGCTCGATCGCATCGACGACGTGCGTCCGGGCGGCTACCCCGACAGCGACGCCTTCCTCGACGACCTCGACGTGATCGCCGACTCGCTCGCTGCCGACGGACAGGACGCAGTCCGCGAGTCGTTCGTCGAGCCCCTCCGTCGGCAGGTGGATACCTTCGGGCTCACGCTCGCCTCGCTCGACCTCCGCGACCACCGCGAGAATCACACGGAAGCCGTCGCCGAGGCCGTCGCCGCGGAAGGCGTCGACTACCGCGAGATGGACGAATCCGGCCGTCAGGCGTTCCTCACCGAGGCCATCCTGCAGGCGGACCCGGTCGTCGACGCCGACGATCCCGGCGACGTCTCGGAGACGACGGAGCGGGTGATCCGACGGTTCGAAGCGCTCGCCGAGTGGCAAGACGAGTACGGCGCACAGGCGATAGACACCTACTGCATCTCGATGACCGAAGAGCCGAGCCACGTCCTCGAAGTGCTCTTCTTAGCCGATCAGGTCGGCGTCGTCTCGCTGCCGGATCACTGCGGGCTCGACGTGGTCCCCCTGCTGGAGACCGAATCGGCGCTCAACGGGGCCGAGCGCATCCTCGGAACCTTATTCGACAACGACGCGTACGCGGCGGCGCTCGATACTCGCGGTGACGTCCAAGAGGTCATGCTCGGCTACTCCGACTCCAACAAGGAGAACGGCTTTCTCGCCGCGAACTGGGACCTCTACGAGAATCAGCGTCGGATTGCGCGATTCTGCAGGGACGAAGACGTCACGCTCCGACTGTTCCACGGCCGCGGCGGCTCCATCTCGCGCGGCGGCGGCCCGATGAACGAGGCGCTGCTCGCGCTCCCCAACGAGACGGTCACCGGACAGGTGAAGTTCACGGAGCAGGGCGAGGCGATAGCCGAGAAGTACGCCAACCCGCGGATCGCAGAGCGCGAACTCGAACAGATGCTCGATGCGCAGATCCGTGCGCGCCACGAAGCCACCGCAGAGCCTACGGAAGACGTGCCCGAGCGGTGGGTCGACGCGATGGAGATCATGGCTCCCGCCGCCCGCGAGACGTACCGCGGTCTCCTGAACAGCGACGGATTTGTCTCGTATTTCGGACAGGCGACGCCGATCTCCGTCGTCGAAGATCTAAATCTCGGTTCGCGGCCCGCATCCCGGTCCGGTGAGCGCACCGTCGAGGATCTGCGCGCTATCCCGTGGGTGTTCTCGTGGACGCAAACGCGGCTCATTCTCCCCGGTTGGTACTCGCTCGCCTCCGGAATCGACGCCTACCTCGATGCGGTCGGCGAGGCGGACGGACTCGCCACGCTCCGCGAGATGTACGAGGAGTGGCCGTTCTTCCAAACGACTCTCGACAACGCCGGGCTCGCGCTCGCTCGCACGGAGCCGGAGATCGCCGCGGAGTACGCCGACCTCGCGGACGACGACCTCCGCGAGCGGTTCTTCCCGGAACTTGTCGGCGAGTACGAGCGCGGCCGCGAACTGGTCCTCGCCATCAGCGAGCGCGACCAGCTCCTTCGCCGCGAGTGGCTCGAAGAGAGCCTCGGACGCCGAAACCCGTACGTCGATCCGTTGAACTTGCTGCAGGTGAACCTCCTCGGCCGCAGCGACCGCACCGACGAGGAAGAACGGACCCTCCGGCTCACCGTCAACGGCATCGCTGCCGGCATGAAAAACACCGGATAGCGGTCACCCTCGGCGGTCCGCCGCCAATCGCGACCCGATCGCCGGCTAGACGATTCGATATAGCGAAGTACAGTATACGTCTGCTCCCAGAGATGCGACTCTGGAAACGATAACGAATCCGTCCGCGTCGAAAAGCCACGGCTAGGCGGTCAATGCAACAGAAAAATCGACACTATCTACGCGTAGCGTTCGAGTTCCGGCCGGTCGAGGTCTTCGAAGACCTCGGTCGCGACCTCGGTGAGGAACGCCTCGCCGTCGTCGGAGAGGCGGCGACCCTCTCCGGCGGCGGTCGTCACGAGTCCCTCGTCTTCGAGCGCCTGCAGCGATGCGCGGATGAGCTTGCGCGAGCCCCCCTCGTGTTCGCCCGGACGGACGATGTACCGGTTCGAGCCGCGCTTTTTGCTCCCGTACTCGGTCGCGAGCCGCTCGATGCCGATCGGCTCGTTTTGAGCGACCTTGCGGAGCAGGCTCGCGGAGCGAACGTACCAGAAGTCCTCCTGTTCCGGGGGAAGCTCCTTGCCTGCGCCGCTTTTCGCGAACTCGACCCACTCCGGCTCGTCGATCCGGTCTTCGAGCCGTGCGGCGACCGCCTCGATCAGGGCGTCGGCCGGCACGTCGTAGATGGTTACCATTGCAGTGAGATTCAGCCTAACGTCGTTTAAACCCATCGTATTCGAGAGGCGTCGTGTGACCCGTTTTCACGGGGATACGGCTATTCGACGTACTCGTACTTCCGCTCGTTCATCCGGCCCCAACCGGTGAACACGAACTCCGATTCCGGCTGCGTGAACTCCTCTATCTCGCGGTCGACGTCCATGTCGTACTCGTGAACGTCGTGGACGTCCTCGTACTCGCTCCACGTCAGGTCGTACCGGGCGGCGAGCTGGTCGTCGATGTCAAGCCCCTCGATCTCCGCCCGCCACCCATCGCGGATGGTCTCGGCGTGGATCTCGGCTTGCGCACCGGATCCGTACGAGGCGACGAGAAGGGTGTTGCCGACGAAGGACCCATCTCGTTTGAGCGCGTCACGCAGCGCGCTGACGCGGGCGAGGTGGACGGAACTCGTGTACCAGTTGCCGACCTCGCGTGAGAGGCCGAGCGTCGGTTCGACGACGGTGTCGTACCACGACTGGTACTGCTCGGTGCGCTTCAACTCGTCCATGTAGTCGCGTATCGCCTCCTCGTAGGACTCTCGGTCGGCGAAGTCGGCCTCGCGCGGCTGTCGACCGATCTCGTCCGCAAGCTCGTCTTCGTACTGGGAGTCGCGAATGACGTGGCGGTACGCTAAAAGCGCCGCCTTCCGGACCATTCCCGGGAACGGGGTGTGGAACGGGGCGTACACGAAGTCGTCGAGCGCGATGTCGTCCGTGACCGACTCGTAGTCTTCGAGCGCCTCGCGCATCCGCGAGAGATACACCTGCACAGAGCGCTTGCCGTCGACGCTCGGGAACTGCTGGTTCGGCTTCAGGAAGTCCGTCTCGTCTTTCGACCCGTACCCCTGATCCGTCGAGAGCGCGACGATGGAAGGGTCCTCGTCGATCAGCATCGCGACGGCACCGGCACCCTGCGTCGCCTCGCCGGGGTCGCCGCGCTCGTACAGCGCCGTGTCGGTCGTGATGACGATCGCCGGACGGCCGCGGTTCCGGCCAGCCCGGATCCAGTTGTACGCGTCGTCGATGGCCTGCGTCCCCGCCAGACAGGCGAACTTGCGCTCGCCTTTGTTGGCGTGGGTGAAGTCGCCGTCGTACACCTGTTCGAGACAGCCCGCAATGTACGTCGAGACGGGCTTGGAGTGGTCGAACGCCGACTCAGTGGCGACGTCGATCCGGCCGATGTCTCCGGGTTCGAGGCCCTTGCGGTCCATCAGCTCTTTCGCGGCGTTCGCCCCCATCGTGACGATGTCCTCGTACACGTCCGGGAACGAGGAGTTGTTGAGGCCGAGCCCCTTCGTGTATTTTTCCGGGTCGTCGCCCTTCTCAGGCGCGAACGTGCCCGGCAGGTCGAGTTTGAGGTTTCCGGTCCAGATTCCGACACCGTCGATGCCGACTGCGGTCATACACGGTCGTTCATGCGGCCGGCATATGGGTGTGTCGATGGGGATTACGTCGATTGTGGAATTTGATAGACTGTCGAATTTGAAAACATCCGGTTAGGGATTACAGACGCCTATGCACACATAGCGAATGGACCATCTCCGTCGCCGGAACTAATTGTCTCATCACATGTCTCACCGGTTGAGAAGATCGTGGCCTCAACAGTAACTGGTCGAGGCTCTCGTTTCCCCCCAGAATTAGAACCGCTTGCGACAGAAACAATAGTGCTACCACTCATACTGGCAGAATTAACCGTTTTGCTCCCCACCGGATCACCATTATCGTTCAGAATACGAAGTTGGATATCCGCACTTTCAGAAAGTTGCCAATCGAATCTTATGTCTTCGATACCATTCGACTTTTGCTCAGACGTAACCGTCGCCTCTACACTCTCAAACGTCGGCGTTGTACCACCACCGCCTCCGCCACCACCGACACCGTCACCCTCCTGCGTGGCCTCCTCCGGAGCCTCCTGCACCCCGACCGTGTCCACAGTCAGATCGTCGCTCGTCGTCTCAAGCGTCAAGTTGTGGACGCCGTCGTCGTTCGCGTCGCTCGTGACGCCCCCGTAGACACCGCTCGGGATGTCGGCCTCGTCCCAGTACGCGCTCCCGCTCAGTCGCGTCGGGACCGTGACCGTCAGATCCCCCGCGGGAATCGTTTCTGTGACGTTTTCGGCGGGGTAGAGTTCGAGCGTCACCTGGCCGGTGCCGCTTCGCCGGAACTCGTTTTGCACGGCGACGATCTGCACCTCTCCGGCGTCGTTGACGAGATCCTGATCTTCGAGCACCGCGACCTCACCCCCCTCGCCGCGAGCGTCGAGATACAACACGGAGGCGTCGTACCACGTCGAAGACTCCTCGATCTCGTGGTACCCCGGCCGGTACTGGACGAACCGCGTCGGAACGGTCACGGTTCCCTCGGGCGTTCCGTTCGAGATCGTGATCGGGTAGGAGTCGCCCGTCCGTATCGTCCCGCTCGGTGCTGGTGGATTGATCGCGAACAGCCGCGGCGGATACGTCGTGCCAAGCCGCACCGTCTGGTACTGCCGCCGGTCGGTGCTTCCGGCCTGTAGGATGCCCGCTCTGAGATCGACCATGTCGTTGCGGACCTCTTGGAAGTGCTCGAACTCGACTTGCGCGTTCTGTTGGGGAACGATCTGCACTTGATACAGCGAGATCGCCAAAATTAGAAAGCCGAACAAGATCACGGCTCCGACCACGACCGACTGGCCCCGACGGTCGCGACTGAAACGCATTACGAGGAAACACACCCGGACACGTATAAAAGCCACCGCCCGCCGTCTCAGTCGTGATACGCGCGCTTGAGAGGTGAACCATGTCAACATGGCTCTAGCGTCGAGAGGTCGGTCTCACCGACTGGTCAGTCGACGATCGGCTCGGCTAGATCCAGCGCCGCGTTCGCCAGCACGTTCGATGATCGATAGCAGTCCGCCCAGCTGGTGAACTCGTCTTCAGTGTGGCTCTTGCCGCCCTCGCTGACCGCAAAGACCATCCCGGCGTCACAGACGGCGGCGGCGTGTGTGGCGTCGTGGCCAGCGCCGCTGACCATTCGGCGGCCGTCGTAGCCAAGGTGGTCGACGGCGTCCGCAACGGCCTCGACCGGTCGGTCGGGGAAGTCGACAGCCGGCGAGGCCATCGTGTGCTCGATCTCGTACGCGACGCCCTCGCGGTCAGCCGCCGCGGCCACCTCTGCCTCCATCTGTGCGACACCCTCGTCGAGGACAGCCTCGTCCGAGTCGCGGATATCGGTCGTGAACGTCACCGTCTCGGGCACGACGTTGACCGAGTTAGGGTGAACGATAAGCGATCCGACCGTCGCGACGGTTCTGTCACCGAGTGTCCCTGACAGTCGCCGGATCGCAGTGACGATGTCGGAGGCGGCGACAAGTGCGTCCTCTCGGTAATCCATCGGCGTCGTCCCGGTGTGATTGGCCTGTCCGTGGAGCGTGATCTCCGCCCACCGGAGGCCGACGATACCCGTGACGATCCCCACCTCGGCTCCGGTCTCCTCCAGAAACGGTCCCTGCTCGGGGTGGAGTTCGAGGTACGCGTGATACGGCTCGCGCGGCTCAGCCGGCTCGTCCCCGCGGTAGCCGATACGTTCGAGTTCGTCGAGCAGGCGAGTCCCGTCGGCGTCGGTCTTCTCGTATTCGTCCTCGATGTCGTGAGCGCCGGCCCAGACGCCACTGCCCTGCATCGCGGGCGGAAACCGCGACCCCTCCTCGTTGGTCCAGTTGACTATCTCGACCGGTCGGCGGGTCTCGATCGCCCGGTCGTTCAGGCTTCGGACGAACTCCAAGGCTGCCACGACGCCGAGCGCGCCGTCGTAGATGCCGCCGTACGGCTGAGAGTCGAGGTGGGAACCGACGAGTATCGGTTCGGCGTCGGGGGCCGAACCCGCTCGGCGGGCGAAGATGTTGCCGAAGGCGTCGACGCGGACATCCAGCCCGGCGTCCCTAGCGCAGTCGACGAACCAGTCGCGCACCTCGCGGTCGGCGTCGGAGAGCGCGAGGCGGTGGAGCCCGCCCCCCTCTGTCCCGCCGATCGCCGCTTGGGTCTCCATCGTCTCGACGAGTCGATCGCGGTCGATGTCGACGTGCATGGCCGACCCACGGACGGTGAGTAACTAAACGTCTCGGTGGACGGCGGTCACTCAGCCGACGGCGGCGTCCGCTCGCGGAGCGCCTCGATCTCCCTTTCGAGCCCCTCGGTGGACGGCGTCCCGACGAACCGCGAATCGACGTGGCTGTCGAGGGTAAATAACATCGTCGGCGCGGCACTTACGTCGAACTCCCGGTTGAGGAGTCGAGAGCAGTCCGGGCCGTACACCGCGAGCAGGAGCAGGTCGCCCGGTGGGTCAGCACCGAACAGGTCGTCGAAGTCCGCTTTGATCGTTTCACACGGCGGGCAGTCATCTCGCCAGGCGTAGACGACACAGCGGTCGTGCAGACGGACGAGCCGCACGAGATCCTCGCCGTGGACGGGGAGGAATGCCGCCGGTGCGCCCTCCGTGCGGGGCATGCCGGTTTCGATCTGTCCGATCACAACAGTGAGCGTAAGCGCCTGCGTCGCTGAGAGGTCGGCAGTTTGGTTCCGGAGCGCAACGTACCGCGCGAGAAAGTCGACATCGGAGACCTCGACTGCCGCGAACGTGTCCGCGACATCGGGGTCGTCGGTCAGCTCCGCGACGGCCGCGGACCGCTCGTCGACAGCGCGGTCGGTCAGCGTCCGCCGGTGACGGTCGACGGCTTCCCGGAACGATTCGGTCGGGCGTAACTCGTCGTCACCGGTCGCTTCGAACACGTCGCGTTCAATGAGTCGATCGACGGTGTCGGTCGGAGACATGTTGTCACCTTCCCTCACGGACTGATAAAGGGTTCCCCGTCAGGCCGGAAGCACCGACGTGACCGCGGCCGCCGTCGCGAGGAGGTCGGCGTCGCGGAACGCTGGACCCAGCAATTGGAGGCCGACCGGCAGTCCCGAGGCTGTGCCGTTCGGCACCGTCACCGCGGGGAGACGAGTGACGTTCGCCGCCCGCGTGTTGCGCGCGTAGTCGTACGCCCAGCCGTCGACGCCGTCGACCGGCGGAGCCACGTCCGGCATCGTCGGAAAAAGAAGGACGTCGACGCCGTCAAGCGCCGCTTCAAACGCCTCGCGGAGCCGCTCTCTCGCGGCCTGAGCGCGGACGTACGGCCGTCCGTCGTGCGCCTCGACGATTCGCGCCCCGGCGAGCAGCTTGCTCGCGTAGAAGTCGCTCAGTTCGCCGCTAGCCGCGGCGCGGGCGCGCGCAAAGCCGGTCTGGAGCGTCTCGTCGACGCCGCCGCGGCGATACGGAGCGGCACCGTCTCGCCAGTGGGTGGCGAGTTCGACGAAACTCAGGGTGTTCTTGATCGGGCGGGCGTCGTGGAACGAATCGACCGAGACCGACTGGATCGTCGCGCCAGCGTCGCTGAGAGCGTCAACGGCGGCCTCGGTGCGCCCCTCGACGCGGTCGGCGACACCTTCTCCCATCCCCTCGTCGAGAACACCGATCCGGAGCGTCGAGGGTGCGGGTGGCGAGGCGACCGCGTCGCTGTAGCCTCCAACGCGGTACCCCGACCGTCCGGCAGCAGCCACGCTCGCCGAGTCGGCGTCGTCAGCGCCCGCCATCGCCCCGAGGAGCGCTGCCGCGTCGGCGATGGTGTCAGTGACTGTCCCGACGTGGTCTTGGGTGTAGGTGTTCTCGACGACGCCGGTCAGCGGCACGAGTCCGTACGTCGGCTTATAACCGATGACGCCACAGAACGACGCAGGGATGCGCACGGAGCCACCTGTGTCTGTGCCGAGCGCGGCGTCGACGCGGCCGGCCGCGACCGCCGCCGCGCTTCCCCCGGAGGAGCCGCCGGCCGTCCGATCGTCGTCGTGGGGGTTGGTGATTGGCGCTCCGTAGCCGGTTGTTCCGCGGGCGCTCCCGGCGAACTCGTCGCAGGCCGTCTTGGCGGTGATAGACGCCCCGGCCGCCCGGAGTCGGTCGATAACTGTCGCGTCCCGTGCGGGGACGAACCCCCGCATGGTCGCCGAGCCACAGCGCATCGGGACGCCCGCGACGGCGATCACGTCTTTCACTCCAACGCGTGTCCCGTCGAGGGTCCCAGTCGCGGACGGCGGGACGGAGCAGTCGGCTGCGATCGCGCCGTGGGGGTTCTCGTCCGGATCCGACCAGCTTCGCGCGCCGGGATCGGCACCCGTCGGCGACGGCGCGTCGTCGACAACGGGGATCGCTTCAAGCGCGTCGAGTTCCGCGAGCATCGTGTTAACCGTCTCAGAGAGTTCGGCCGCCCGCGCGGCATCGACGTCGATCCCGAAGCGGTCGCCGAGCGTCACGAGTTCGGCCTCGGTAAGCTGTCGCATACCTACGGCTCGGACAGTCTACTCCAAGTCGTTACCGGTGTACTACCGACCGACTGTCGGCACTCGGCACAGTGAGTCCGGGTACCACGATGACAGGACAGCCCCGACGGCAGGGCGAAAACTGACTGCGGGCGTCTACGGGTCGAGACCCAGTTCCTCGATACAGGGGAAGTCCTCGGCCGAAGGCACTTCTCCCTGCGGCCACAGCGGGTCGAGGTCGGCGTCCGGGGGGTAATGGAGGTTGCCGTTGTCGTCCCAGCCCCAGCCGGCGTCTTCGAGCAGCTGCCGGGCTACATCCGGGCTCCCCTGTGGTGACTCAGCCCACCCGGAGAGCATGTCCTCGGGCGGGTACATCGGATGGTTCTTGGAGATGTACGTCGGGTACATCTCGGGTTCGACCTCGCCGGCCAGCGCCACGCCGATCATCTGCTGGCGGTTCATCGAGGCGTCGACCGCCTTGCGGAACTCGGGGAACTTGCACGGCGCTGTATGACAGACGTACTGGAGGTTGTAGGCCGTGTGCGTGGCCGCGAACTCCGCGCTGGCATTGTCGATATTGTTGTTCACGCGCTCGGCGTTCGGTGGCGAGATCTCCGGCGTGATCATACACTCGCCGGCCTCGAGAGCGGTGATCATCGTCTCCTCGTTGCGGTAGGCCTCGAAGACGATCGGCTGGCTGGCCTCGTAGGTCGGATGGCCGTCGTGCGGCTCGGTGACGACGCGCTGCCCGCGCTGGAGTTCGGTCACCTCGAGCGGTCCCGAAGAGACGATGGGCGTCTCGAACTGGGCACCGCCGGGGTTTTCGACCGCACCCGCCTCCTCGAAAGACTCCTTGTGAAGGATACCCCATCGCATCAGCGTCGTGCGCGCGAAGGGGATGTACGGCTCCGTGAAAGTAAAGCGGACCGTCTGCTCGTCGGGCGTCTCGATGGTGTCGTACGGAACCGGCGCTGCACCGGGGTACGCGCCGGCCTCGCCGCCGCGCTGGATCTGCTCGAAGGTGAACTTTACGTCCTCGGACGTAACGGGATCGCCGTTGGTGAACGTCGCGTCGTCGAACAGTTCGACGACGATCTCTTGGGAGTCGATGACGTCGACGGAGCCGAGCAGCTCTGTGAGTTCGAAGTTCTCGTTGTACTTATGGATCGGCGAGTGGATCATGTGCTGCCACATCGCCTCCGGCATCGAGGCGGAGTGGGTCAGCCAGTTCGACGTCTCGGTGGCGATCGGGTTGATCGCCACCACGAGATCCTCGTCGTTCGTGGTCTGGGACTTGAACGCCCACTCAGCGTTCGACCGGGCGATCCCGCCGTTGCCGATGCCGCCCATCTCGACCATGTCCGTGCGATACGCGCCGATATTGGCGACCGGAGCGAGGTTGCCGATGGCGCAGTCCTCGGACAGTCGGGCGATGGCCTCGTGCATGCCCTGCTGGCGCTCCTCCGATGTCTCCGCTCTCGTCTGTTCGAGGAGCAGTTCGGTGTACTCACAGTCGGCGTAGTTGGAGTAGCCGCTCTGCCCGTTAGCCCCGGCCCAGTCCAAGCGCATGTTGTTCAGGAGTTCCTGCGGGTCAAGCCGATCGGCCGCGGGCACCCACCACGTAAACGAGATGTTGTTGTCCCGGTTCTCGTCGTTGGCCATCTGAGAGAGCTGTGTCGTGATACTTACCGGAACGACCTCCATCCCGACGCCGAGTTCCTCGACGCTGCTCGAGATGATCGGTGCCATCTGCTCTTGTGTGGTCGTGAATCCGCCGTAGTCAGACCAATATTCCATCTGCAGCGTCGAGACGCGTTCGCCGAGATCGCCATCAGAGCCGCCGCCACCCCCGCCACCGCCGCCAGACTGTCCACTACAGCCGGCGAGTCCGGTTGCGCCTGCAGCACCGATAGCTTTCAGGACTGAGCGGCGGTTCACGCTGCCACCACTCGAGTCATTTTCGCATGACATACGCTCACAAGCATACCCGGAAAGCATAAAACTGTCGCCGGCATGAGTGGGTGGAAATAAAATAATAGCATGTATTTATATGTCTTCTACGGCCGAAAAAACGGCGCAGGCGTGTCAGTCCTCGACGCGGATGCGCGGATCGATCACGCCGTACAGCAGGTCGATCAGGAAGTTCGAGATGATGACGAAGGCTGCAACGAGGAAGAACACAAACTGGACGGTGGGGTAGTCCCGACCGAGCACCGCCTCGACGAGCGTGAACCCGATCCCCGGCCAGTTGAAGACGGTCTCGATCAGCACGAGGCCGCCGAGCGCCCGGGCGAGCGAGACCGGGTAGATGGTGATCACCGGGAGGCTAGCGTGCTTGGCGATATGGGACAGTCGCTTCCGGATCGGCAGGCCGGTCAGGCGGTGGTACTCGGTGTAGTCCTGGTCCATCACCTCGACGACGCTCGTCCGCATGATAAGCGAGGGGATGAACAGGTATCGGCAGACGACAGCCACGAACGGCAGGATGTAGTGGATACCGAAGTCGGGAGTGACGTACGGTCCCCACCACGTCGCCGCGTCGCTACCGCCGGCCGACAGCATCCCCGATGTCGGGAAGATGTTGAGCCAACTCGCGAAGACGACGATCAGGACGATCGAAATGAAAAAGGCCGGGAACGACCCCGCACCGATGACCGGGATGAGACCGAACTTCTCGAGCCGGCTGCCCCGCTTGCTCCCGGCGATAGTCCCGATTAGCGCCCCGAGGATGTAGGTGAACGTCATCGCGGGCGCGACGAGGATGAACGTGTTAAATATCCGCATCTTGACGAACTCCCAGACCGGGATGCGGTAGACCGGCGACTCGCCGAGGTTGCCCTGCGCGAGGTTCGTGATGTACTGCCAGTACTGGATGTAGAGGGGCTGGTCCAGTCCCCACTTGGCGCGCAGCGCCGCGAGCGCCTCTTCGTTAGCGCCCGCCACGGCCATCTGGGCCGTGAAGTCGCCCGGCATCGACCGGAACATCACGAACAGGGCGGTGAGCACCAGCCACAGCGTGAAGACGGTCTGAATACTGCGAACGGCGACGTATCGTTTCATCGACGACATGGGCTCACCTCCGGACGCGAACCGCCGTCGTGAGTCGTTCGGCCGGATCGTGCGCTCCGTGATCGGGGACCGTCGAGTACGGCCGCCCGGAGTCGTCGGGAGTCAGTCTGTCGTGATTGCATGGTCTTCCGTGGGCTGTCGGTCGTGGTCGTAGTACTGGTGGCAGGCGACGTGCCAACCGGATTCGTCCTCGATGGAGTCGGGTGTGAGTTCACAGACGCTCTCGAAGCGCTTACTGAGGCGGTCGATGGCGGCGTCCGGCTTGCCGGCCGCGATGTCTTCAAGCGCCGCGTCGACCGTCACCGCATTCTCGCCCGACATCTCAGCCGAGAAGTGCTCGTCGCCGATGGCGGTGGCAAACGCGTCCGTATCGCTCGGATTATCCAGGCTCTTTCGGATGCGATCGAGCGGGAGTTCGTCCCGTTCGAGCGCTTCGCGAAATGCCATTACCTCTCGGTACGCCGACTGATCGATATCGATCCCGTCAGGGGGGATCACCTCCGGGCATCTGTCGCGGAACCGACAGCCCTCCCCCAGATCGATCGGGTCGCGTGGCGCGCCAGACATCTCCGTCCGCGGCCGGTCGTAGTGGGGATCCGGCACCGGAATTGCGGAGACGAGCGCCTCCGTGTAGGGGTGTTTGGGGTTGTCGAGGAGTCTCCCCGTGGCCGCCGACTCGACGATCCGTCCCAGGTACATCACGTTCACGACCTCCGAGATGTACGACACCGTCGAGAGGTCGTGTGAGATGTAGATCATCGAGGCGTCGTAGTCGTCGATGAGTCCCTTCAGCATCCGCAGGACGGACGCCTGTGTCGACACGTCGAGCATCGACACCGGCTCGTCCGCGAGGATGATATCGGGTTCAAGCATCAGCGCACGGCCGATGGCGACGCGCTGTTTCTCACCGCCGCTCAGGTTCATCGGCTTGCGACGCAGGTACTTCTCCGGCGGGCGAAGTTCGACATCCTCCAGCACCTCCCGGACCCGCTCGTCGCGGTTACCGATGCCGTGAATCTCCAGCGGTTCCCTCAGCGACTCCTCGACGGTCATCTTCGGATCCAGCGAGTTGAACGGGTCCTGGAAAATCACCTGGACGTTGCTCCGGTACTCTTTCCAGTCGCGTTTGTCGAACGACGACATCGGCGTTCCCTTGTACATCACGTCGCCGCCGGTGATGTCGTGGAGGCCGATGAGCGTCAACAGTAGCGTCGTCTTGCCACAGCCGCTCTCGCCGATCACAGCGATGGAGTCGTTCCGTTCAAGGGTGAACGAAACGCCGTCGACGGCTTGAATCTTCGACGGCTCCCGTCGCATGAGCACATCGAAGACGTTCGTGCTCTCTTCGAAGTGCTTCTCCAGTCCGTCTATCTCCAGTAGCGGTGGGTCAGTCGTCATTTCAGTCGTCCCCCTGTTTCGGCGATGCCGGATCGACCGCGCCGTGTTCCTCGTACAGTTCGTACGCCTCGTCGGATCGGAAACACGACGCGGCGTGGGTCGCGTCGTCGTCGCCGACGGGTTCGAGCGACGGGGCGCTCTCGTGACACTCTTCGACCGCCCACGGACAGCGATCGGCGAAGCTACACGCCGAGACCTCGCCGATCAACTCTGGCGGATAGCCTTCGATCACCTCCAGTTCCCTGTCCGGCTCGCGGATGTCCGGGAACGCCTCTTTGAACATGAAGGCGTAGGGATGACGGGGGTTGTCGTGGACCGATTCCGTCGACCCTCTCTCGGCGATCTGACTCGCGTGCATGATCGCAACGCTATCACACGACTCGAAGATGACGCTGATATCGTGGGTGATGAGGAGGAGGCTCGTCGAGGCGTCGTCTTTCATCCGACCGAGATACTTGAAGATCTGGTCTTGCATGATCACGTCCAGCGCCGTCGTCGGCTCATCGGCGATGACGAGGCTGGGTTCCAGAAACAGCGCGAGCGCGATAATCGCGCGCTGTTGCATCCCGCCGGAGAACTGGTGTGGGTAGTCGTCGATCCGGCTCTGCTGGAGCCCGACCACGTCGAACATCTCCTTGAGCTTCTCGCGAATCTCCTCGTTGGAGAGGTCGGTGTGGACTTGGCCGATCTCTAGGGCCTGTTTGCTCACCCGCTGGAGCGGATCGAGGCTGTTCATCGAACTCTGTGGGATCCAAGAGATCTCCTTCCACCGGAGGCTCTCATTGAGCTGTGCGTCGTTGAAGTCTTGGATCTCCTCGCCGCGGTACCGTATCGTTCCACTGTCGACGAAGCCGTTGTCATCGAGTCCACCGATAATCGCCTTCGCGGTCGTGCTCTTGCCGGAGCCGGACTCGCCGGCGAGGCCGAAGAACTCGCCCTCGTCGATGCTGAAGGATGCATCGGACACCGCGGTGATATCGCCCCCGTCCGTCTCGTACCGAATTGTGAGGTCTTCGACCTCGAGTAGTGTGTCAGACATACTTACGCGGCAACCGTATCAGATTCGACCGACTCGCCGTCGGCCGTGATGAGATCCTCGTATCCCCGTCCGAACATGAACGTCGAGAGCACCGTGATACCGATCAGGAGACCGGGCGTCAGCGACCACCACCACGCCTCAGACATGTAGCCGGAGTTGAACGCGTTCCGGATCATGACTCCCCACGACGGCGTGAACGGCGACGCGACGCCGAGGAAGGTGAGGCTGGCCTGAAGCATGATCGCGTAGCCGACGCCGAGCGCCAGAAAGAAGATGGCCATCGGCGCTACGTTCGGGAGGATGTGTTTGATGATGATCCGCCGTCTGCTCGCTCCCGTCGCCTTGGCGACCTTGACGAACGGGTACTGCTTGATCTGTAGGGTCTGAGCGCGTATCACCCGAGCCCCGCCCCGCCACAAGATCAAGCCGATGACGAGAATCGAAGAAAGAAACCCGACTCCGAGAAAGGTGATCATCACGATGCCAAAGGGGATGAGCGGCACGCCGTACGCGAAGTCGGTGAAACGCATCAGGATCGTCTCGGTGCGCCCGCCGACGTAGCCGGCAGTGATCCCGATCGTGGTCCCAATCGTGAGGATTAGCCCGCCACCGAGAATGCCCGTGATCACGGTCGGACGGGCTCCGACCAAGAGCCGTGAAAGCACGTCGTAGCCCGCGAACGTCGTCCCGAGGGGATGCGCAAGCGAGGGCGACGCGGCGCTCAGTACCTCGCCGCTCTGGCTGTAGTGTGTCTGCTCGATGCCGTAGGGGGCGACTATCGGACCGAAGATGCCGAGGATCGTGATCCCGACGAGTATCCAAAAGTACGCGGCGGTCGTTCTATCGTTGAGCATCACCCGCAATCCACCGACGAAGTTTCGGACGATGTGGTTGTCCATTACTGCGTCCACCGGCCCGGAGCTGGTGGTCGGGACCAAGTCACGTATTGGCATACCCGACCTAATCCCGAGGGTAGTCAAAAGTGTTGTCCTTGGTTTGATCCTGTCGATTGGGATCCGTTTTACCACATTCTGTGCCGGTCACATGCCCGGATTATATTCAGGCGGCTACCAAACATATCAGCGGCAATATGGGTGTCGACATCGAGAGTGGTACGGGGTGTTTGCGGCCGCCGTGGCCGTCCGGGACAGTTCAGTGAAGGACGTTCCGGTCGAGCGTCTCGAACACCACGGCCACTCCTCCTGCCGCAACAGCACGCTTGCGGACGCAGGTGCCATACTGTGCCTCCGGGGTCACAACATATTAATCGAATTACGTGGAACACTGTCAAATGGTGACTCACGACGCACCGCTGGCGGCGGCGATAGATGACCTGCGCCGAGACCGGGTCGGAATCGACGAGCATCTCGATACCGTTGAATCACGGGTTGAGGCGGTCGAACCGGAGATCGAATCGCTCGTCCCCGAGGAGGACCGGTGGGTTCGACTCCGGGCGGCTGCGGCGGATCTTGAAGCCCGGTTCCCGGATCCCGCGAGGCGGCCGCCACTGTACGGTGTTCCAATCGGGGTGAAAGACATCTTCCATGTGGACGGACTGCCGACTCGGGCGGGATCAGACGTCCCGCCCGAGGTGCTGGCCGGCGAGGAGTCGACGGCAGTGCGAACCCTCCGCGAGGCTGGAGCGCTGGTTCTCGGCAAGACGGTCACGGCCGAGTTCGCCTACTTCGCACCCGGTCCGACTCGGAACCCGCACGATCCGGCTCACACTCCCGGCGGATCGTCGAGCGGGTCGGCGGCAGCCGTCGCCGCTGGGCTCTGTCCGTTCGCGCTCGGCACACAGACGATCGGGTCAGTGACCCGTCCGGCGGCGTTCTGTGGTATCGTCGGGGTGAAGCCGAGTTTCGGTCGGATTTCCACCGACGGCGTGATTCCCTGTACGCCCTCGGTCGACCATGTCGGGTTCTTCACGCAGGACACTGCGGGCGCTTCGATCGCCGCGGCACTACTCTGTGATGAGTGGCAACCGCTACCGGCACCGCGCGATCGCCCGACGCTCGGCGTCCCGGAGGGTCCATACCTCCAGCAGGCGAGTGACATCGGACTCGACGCGTTCGAGGAACACGTTTCTCGGCTCGAACGCGCGGGGTACGACGTTGAGCGGATCGACGCGTTCGAGCACATCGACGAGATCAACTCCCGGCACGAGCGCCTCGTTGCCGCAGAGTTCGCACTCACTCACGAGGAGTGGTATGAGGCGCATTCGGACGGGTACGCTGACGCCTCTGTCGAACTCCTCCGAGAGGGGCGTGAGGTGTCGACCGGTGACGTTGCCGCCGCCCGCAGCGGGCGTGATCAACTCCGTTCGGCACTACACGACCTGATGCGCGATTCGGGGGTCGATCTCCTGATCTCGCCGTCGGCCCCCGGCCCGGCCCCGGAGGGAATCGACACCACAGGCGATCCCGTCATGAACCTTCCCTGGACGCACGCGGGACTTCCTACCGTCAGCCTGCCCGCTGGGACGACCGAACACGGCCTGCCGCTCGGACTCCAGTGTGCCGCACCGTTCGGCGACGACGAGAGTCTGCTCGCGTGGGCACACGACATCGCCGACAGTCTGTGAACCGCCTCGCGGTCACGTCCCGAGGCACTCGGCTTGCGGAGAATCGAAGAGAACGCCTCGCACTTCGGAGGCGGATGTCACTCCGTCAGGGTAGACCGACGCGGCGATAACCGGGAACGCAGATTTATTTGCTAGATAGTATTACACATGACTTTCCCCATACACCTGATATTCTATTTTGTATAGTATGTCGCTATACAGAATCTGGTCCGGGTCGGAGCCGCGCCGAAATCGAGCTCCATCCGACCAGTCCGCCGACCGGTCCGTTTTTGCGCGGAGCGGGCGTCTCCGCGCGTATGGCGAAACAACCGCACCTGCTTGTCGAGGACGGCGACGTACACGAGATCGCGATCATTCCGGGCGATCCGGGCCGCGTCGACCGGATCGCCGACCTGTGTGACGACAGCGAACTCGTCGCGGAAAACCGCGAGTACCGGGTCGTCAACGCGAGCTACGAGGGCGTCGACCTCACGATCTGCTCGACGGGGATCGGCTGCCCGTCGGCCGCGATCGCCGTCGAGGAGCTGTCGCGGGTCGGCGTGGAG
This sequence comes from Halorubrum sp. BV1, assembly GCF_000746205.1. Taxonomy (NCBI): domain Archaea; kingdom Methanobacteriati; phylum Methanobacteriota; class Halobacteria; order Halobacteriales; family Haloferacaceae; genus Halorubrum; species Halorubrum sp. BV1. The sequence continues at coordinate 743,689 of NZ_JQKV01000002.1, read as the reverse complement.
ACGTTCCTCCGGTGTGGCACCTGCGGTGCGCTGCAGCCGGACATGGAGGTCGGCGACATGGTCGTTGCGACCGGCGCGGCCAAAGAGGAGGGGACGAGCAAGCGGTACGAAGACGAAGTGTACCCCGCGGTCCCCGACTACGGCGCACTCACCGGTCTGGTCGAGGCGGCCGAGGACAACGACGAGGAGATCCACGTCGGGCCGATCGTCTCCGACGACGCCTTCTACAACGAGAGCGACGCGTACGTCGACGACTGGACCGACGCAAACCTGCTCGCCATCGAGATGGAGGCCGCGACCGTCTTCGCGCTCGCGCGACGCAAAGGCCTGCGCGCGGGGGCCATCTGCACCGTCGACGGCAACCTCGTCGCGGGCACGCAGAAGGGCGCGGACTCCAACGACGAACTGCCCGAAAAAGCGAAGGACAACGTCGAGCGCGCGATCCGGATCACGCTGAACGCGGTCACGTCGCTGTAGTCTGGCGGCGCGATTCGATCGGCACGGCGGCTACTCTTCGGCGCGGAACTCGACCAGCGTCAGGTCGCGGTCGAGCGCGCACTCGTCGTGGGGCGGCTCGCCGAGCACCTGATCTATCACGCGCTCCTCGCCGAAGTCGGCCCCGTCGGGGACGCAGTACCCGTGGCTCGGGCACTCCGTGTGCGGGCACGGTCCCGCGAGGGAGGCCTTGCTCCCGGCGTACGCTCGTTTCGACGGGACGGTGGCGGGAACGGGTGCGGGCTCGACTTCGACCGCGCGGACGCCGGCGTCGTGGACGGCGCAGTCGAGCGTCTGCGCGTTCTCGCGGATCCCCGTCACGCGGTACCGTGTCCCCTCGGTGAGGTTGAGACACTGCCCTCGGTAGGGACACCCCTCGCAGTCGGGCGATTCGCCCTCGTAGACGAACTCGCGGCCGACGTCTGCGAGCCGCGTGCCGACGAGCGTGACCGTGGTCATGCCCGAACCGATGCTCCGCGCCGCCGTAAGCCTCCCGCCTCGGCCCGGCTGGGATCGTCTCTCGTGCCGCCCGCCTCACCCGCTGTATCCACCTTGTTTCGCCCACTTCACCCGCTGTATCCGATCTCCCCACCGCGGAGGACAAGACACATCCGCCGTCCCGGACAACGAGTGCCAACCGACGAATGATCGCGACGCTGGCGCGGCGGGCGAAACGAGCGGCCGAAGCGGTGAACGAGCGACGCGTCCTCGTGCTCGCCGGCGACCGCGACACCGGGATCGACGCGGCCTACACGGCAGTCGAGGCGGCCCTCGGAGCGACCGAGGACGACGTCTCTGTCGTCTCGACGCGCGAGGGATTCCGGTTCGAGGAGCACCGGCCGCGGCGCGCTGACGGGCTCCTCGGTCGCACCCGCGAAGCCGTGGTGCTCGACTGCCACGAGCAGTTCGTGCCGAACGCGCTCGGCCGGTGTGTCGGGGCGGTCGACGGCGGCGGACTCTTGATCCTCGTCGCGCCGGCGCTCGACGCGTGGCCCGCGACGCGCGACCGCTTCGACGAGTCGCTCGCGGTTCCGCCGTACGCCCTCGACGACGTGGCCGGCCGCTTCCGCGAGCGGCTGGTCGACACGCTCCGAACCCACTCGGGAATCGCGATCGTGTCGCTGGGAGACGGTCCCGAGGGGCGCAACGCGCTCTCCCGCGACGCGCTCTCCGCGGACTCCGTGGGCGGTGGCGAGACGGTCTCGGAGACGCAGCCGCCGACTGCACCGCCGGACGCGACGTTCCCGACCGCGGCGTACGAGGCCTGTCTCACGGCCGATCAGGCGCGCGCCGTGCGGGCGTTCGAGCCGCTCTCGACTCCCGGAAACGCTGTCGTCGTCGAGGCGGATCGGGGTCGCGGCAAGTCGAGCGCGGCGGGCCTCGCCGCCGGCGCGCTGGCGCTTTCGGGCGCGGACGTGCTCGTCACCGCGCCGGCGGCGCAAAACGCCGCGGCGGTGTTCGCGCGCGCCCGAGAGCTTGTGAGCCGCGACGGCACCGACGACACAGAATCATCCGCGACCGCGGCGGCGGAGGCGACGCGCAACCTCGATGTCCCGGGCGGTGGGCGCGTCCGCTACCTGCCGCCGGCGGAGGCGTCGGAGATGCCCGGACGCCCGGACGTCGTGATCGTCGACGAGGCGGCCGCGCTGCCGGTACGACTGCTCGACCGCCTTCTCGATGCGCCGTCGATCGCCTTCTGTACGACGGTCCACGGTTACGAGGGGTCCGGGCGGGGGTTCGCTATCCGGTTCCGCGAGCGCCTGCTCGCGAGCCGGCTCGCGGTGCGAGACGTGCGGCTCGACGAGCCGATCCGGTACGCGCGCGACGACCCGATCGAGGCGTGGGCGTCGCACGCGCTCCTGCTCGACGCGCGGCCGGCGGTCGAGGAGGCGGTCGCGGGGGCGGCGGTTGCAGACGCGACGTATCGGCCCCTCGATCCGACCGAGTTAGTTGCGGACGAAACGCTCCTCGGCGAGGCGTTCGGCCTGCTCGTGGCCGCGCACTACAGAACGGAGCCGAACGACCTTGCGCGGTTACTCGACGCGCCGAACCTTCTCGCGCGGGCGCTCGTCGCCGACGGCCGGGTCGTCGCGGTCGCCCTGCTCGCGCGTGAAGGGGGCCTGGACGCGGCGACCCGCAGCGAAATGTACGAGGGCGAGCGCGTCCGCGGGAACATGGTGCCGGATCTGCTCACGAGCCAGCTTCGCGACGAGGCGGCCGCCGAACCGCGGGGCATCCGGACGGTCCGGATCGCGACCCACGCCGCCCTCCGCGACGAGGGGTTCGGATCGCGGCTGCTCTCCGAGATACACGCCGAGTTCGGGAGCACGGGCGGAGCATTCGAGGGCACGGACGCGGGGGTCGAGAGTACGGACGCCGAGTTCGGGAGCACGGACGCCGCCGGCGACGGCGTCGACTACTTTTCCGTCGGGTACGGCGCGACGCCTCGGCTGCTCCGGTTCTGGCGACGCGCGGGCTACCGGACGGTACACCTCTCGACCGTCCGTAACGACACCTCCGGCGAGCACTCGGCGGTCATGTTGCGGCCGGCCGGCGAGGCGGGAGCGGCTCTCCTCGATCGCCACGCCGACGCCTTCCGTGACCGGGAGCGAGACGGCCTCTCGGACGCTCACCGCGAGGTCGACGCCGACGTGATCCGCGGCGCGCTGCGCGCCTGCGCCGCGCCGGTCCCGATCGACCTGACGGACGCGGAGTGGCGCTCCGTGGTGGGCGCGTCGTTCGGGCCGGGAACCTACGACACCGCGCCGGGGGCGTTCCGCGACCTCGCGCTCGCGGCGCTGATCGAGGGTGACGGCGCGGACGACGCCGCACTCGACGACCGCGAGGAGCGCCTGCTGGTCCAGAAGGTGTTACAGGGCCGGAAAGCGGCGTCGGTGGCAGACGACCTCGGGTTCGTCTCGACGGCCGCCTGCATGCGCGCGCTCGGCGACGCGTACGTTCCGCTCGTCGAACGCTACGGCACGGAGCTCGCGCTCGCGGAGCGGGAGCGGTTCACGACCGAGTGACGGGGCGCAGGGGACAAAAACGTCGTTAGCAACTCGCTGCGGTCGCGGCGGCGGAGATCACTGCAGGTGACCTTCCTCGCGGAGCTGTTCGGCCTCGCTCTTCTCGTAGCGCCACGAGATGTCGGCCTTCTCGTCCTGCCAGTCCCACGGCTCGACGAGCACGATGTCGTCCTCGCGGATCCAGACGCGCTTTTGCATTCTCCCCGGAATGCGCGCGGTCCGCTCCGTGCCGTCCGCACAGCGGACTCTGACGCGGTTCGCGCCGAGCATCTCTATGACCTCCGCGAACACCTCGTCGTCGTCGGGCATCCGGAGGTCGTTCCGACCGTCGCCGTCTCCGTTGCTCATGCGTACGCGGTGATACGCGCTCACGAAAATAAAAGGGCCGCTCTCCGTCGCCGAAGCCGACGGCGTTCTCCTTCCAGCGTGGCGTTCGCGGCTCATCCACTATCCCGTCGGTCCAAAAGAGTCATATTGCGCCGCCGCCGTCGGTGGAGCATGGTCGAAGTACCCGCCGCCGCGGTCGAGATCGCTGAACTCGTCGCCGTCACCCTCGGTGCCGGGGGGGCGGCCGCAGGTGGCGTCGTCCTCGAACAGTTCGGACTCTCGGCGGTCACGGCCGGCGACCTCGTGCTCGGCGCGTGGGGGATCGCGATGGGTCTTCTCGCGCTGTACGTCGGCGTCGTCGGACTCGGCTACGAGCAGGCGCTGCCGCGGCTGCGTCGGCTCGCGTCCGGGGAGTGAGTCGTTCGCCGAGCTGTTTCGCTCCGGAACACATAACACAGACATCCTCGCTATCGTCCGGTATGGAACGATTCCAGAACACCGGACAGCCGGACTGGGACTGGTGGGGTCGGCTCTGGCCGACGCCGGCGGACACGCTCCGTCGGCTCGGCCTCGAACGAGGCGACCGCACGGCCGAGATCGGCTGTGGCAACGGCTACTTTGCGCTGCCGGCCGCGCGGATCGTCGACCCCGCACCGGTGTACGCCGTCGACCTCGATGAGACTCTTCTCGACGAACTCGCGGCTCTCGCGGCCGAACAGGGGATAGACGCCGTCGTTCCGATCCGGGGGGATGCCCGCGAACTCGGATCGCATCTCCCGGAGCCGGTCGACGTCGCGTTGCTCGCAAACGCGTTCCACGGGATCGACGACCGCGACGCCTTCCTCGCGGCCGTGAGCGATGCGCTCGCGCCCGACGGTCGGTTCGTCGTGGTCAACTGGCGGACGCTCCCCCGAGCGGAGACGACGGTCGGCGGAGAGCCGCGCGGCCCGCCGACCGACCTCCGGATCGGTCCCGCAGAGACGCGACGCGTCATCGAGTCGGCGACCGACTTCCGGCTCGACCGCGAGGTCGACCTCCCGCCGTATCACTACGGCCTCGTGTTTGAGCGCTAGGCGACCGGGGCGAAGCCGGTCGGCACGCTGGACCCATGCGGTCGCTTTTTGCCCGCCGGGACCCGAAACCGACCATGACCATCGATCCGGCAGCGGTCGAAGACCTCATCGAGTCGAACGTCGCGGACGCCGTCGCTCGCGTCACCAATCCGCGTATCCACGACGACGAGGATGAGGACGCGCACTTCGCCGCCCTCGTCGTCTCGCCCGCCTTCGAGGGCGAGTCGCTCGTCGACCAACACCAGCGCGTGTACGACGCCGTCGGCGACCACATGACGCGTTCGGTCCACGCGCTGGAGATAAAGACGTACACGCCCGACGCCTACGCGGAACACGGCGACGGAAGCCTTGACGCCGACCTCCGCGACGCGGGGCTGTTCCCGGTCGACGAGGCCTGAACCGATCCATGGTAGCCGCTCTCCCGTGCCGTGAGAACGGTGAGCGGTTTCAGTAGCTTTTACCCGGTCTCGCGGGAAGCCGCAGGCATGGGCGAAGACTACCGCACGGAGGAGGACAGCCTCGGCGAGATGCAGGTCCCGGCCGACGCCTATTGGGGCGCACAGACCCAGCGGGCCGTCGAGAACTTCCCTGTCTCCGGGATTCCGATGAGCCGGCGGTTCATCCGCGGGCTCGGTGTCGTCAAGAAGGCGGCCGCGCAGGCGAACCGCGACCTCGGACTGCTGGAGGAGGACACCGCGGAGGCGATCGTCGCCGCCGCGGACGAGGTGATCGCGGGCGAGCACGACGACCAGTTCCCGGTCGACGTGTTCCAGACCGGCTCCGGCACCTCATCGAACATGAACGCCAACGAGGTGATCGCGAACCGCGCGGCCGAGATCGCGGGCGCGGAGATCGGCGACCGCGTCGTCCACCCGAACGACCACGTCAACTACGGCCAGTCGTCGAACGACGTGATCCCGACGGCGATGCACGTCGCCTCGCTCGAAGCCGTCGAGAAGGACCTGGTACCCGCCCTCGAAACGCTTCACGCCGAGCTGGAAGCCAAGGAGGCGGAGTTCGACGGCGTGGTCAAGACCGGACGCACGCACCTGCAAGACGCCACGCCGATCCGGCTCGGTCAGGAGTTCGGCGGCTACCGCACGCAGGTCGCGAAGGGAATAGAGCGCGCCGAGGCGGTGCAGTCGAACCTGCGCGAACTCGCGCTGGGCGGTACCGCCGTCGGGACGGGGCTCAACACCCATCCCGAGTTCCCCGGGCTCGCCGCTGAGTACATCTCCGAGGAGACGGGGACGACGTTCCGCGAGGCCGAGAACCACTTCGAGGCGCAGGCGGCCCACGACGCGATGGCGGAGGCACACGGCGCGCTCCGCACGATCGCCGGGAGCATGAACAAGATGGCAAACGACCTCCGGCTGCTCGCGTCGGGTCCGCGAAACGGCCTCGGCGAGATCGAACAGCCGGAGAACCAGCCCGGCTCGTCGATCATGCCCGGCAAGATCAACCCGGTCGTCGCCGAGTCGGTCAACCAGGTCCACAAGCAGGTGGTCGGTAACGACGCCGCCGTCTCGGCCGGCGCGGCCCGCGGCGAGATCGATTTGAACCTCTACAAGCCGGTGATCGCGCACAACTTCCTCGAATCCGCCGAGCTTCTCTCGAACGCCGCGGCGACGTTCGGCGAGCGGTTCGTCGCGAAGCTGGAGGCCAACGAGGAGCACTGCGAGACCCGCGTCGAGCAGTCGATGGCGCTCGCGACCGCGCTAAATCCCGCGATCGGCTATGACAAGGCCTCGAAGGTGGCGAAGACCGCGCTGAAAGAGGGCAAGAGCGTCCGCGAGGCCGCCGTCGACGCCGGCTACCTCACCGAGGAGGAGGCGGACGACGTGCTCGACCCCGAGGCGATGACCCACCGCGTCATCCTCGGCGACGACGACTGAACTGAGCGAACGGACGAGACGGCCCTCCGCGAGCCGCACCGATTCCGGACGTGGATCAGAGGCGGGAGGGCGACGCTCGCTACCGCCGGCCGACTCGCAGTTTCACCGGCCCGTCCGGACGGAGCGTGATCGACGGCGACAGCGACAGCTCGTCGGTCACGGCCTCGAACTCCCAGTCCCGCGCGATCGTGGCGAGCGCCAGCCGCATCTCCTGTTTGGCGAAGTTCTCACCGATGCAGCGCCGAGGCCCGCCGCCGAACGGGAAGTACGCGAACCGCGGGAGCGACTCGCGGAACGCCTCGTCCCACCGCTCCGGTCGGAACGCCTCGGGCCGCTCGTAAAACCGGGGGTCGCGGTGGATCACCCACTGCGGTGCCGTCACGACGACCCCGTCGTCGAGTTCGTAGCCGCCGATCTCGACCGGCTCGGTGGCCTCCCGTATCACGCTCTGTACCGGCGGGTAAACGCGCATTCCCTCTCTGAGCGTCCGCTTCGTGTACGACAGCTCCGCTGTGACGTCCGTCGACAGCGGACCGCGACCCGCCGTCTCGTCGAGTTCGGCACCGAGCCGGTCTGCCTGTTCCGGGTTCGTCGCCAGCAGGTAGAGGGTGTACGTCAGCGCGAGCGCGGTCGTCTCGTGGCCCGCCAAAAGCAGCGTCACGACCTCGTCTCGTATCTGTTCGTCGTCGAGGCCGTCCGCGTTCGGTTTCGCTCGCAGGAGCCGAGAGACCACGTCGTCTCCGCTCCCGTCGTGCGACTCGACTATCTCCGTCGCGATCTCGGTGAGCGTCGAGAGTGCGCGCTTGTACCGTCGGTTGCCGGGGGTGGGAACGCTATCGGGTATCTCGATCGGCCGTTCGAGCCGCTTTTCAGACCGGTCCATCACCGCTTCGAGGGCGTCGGAGATGTTGGCCTCGTACTTCCGAATGTCGGCGTCGAAAAGCGTCTTCGCCGCGATCTCGACGGTGAGTTGCATCATGTCCGCGTGGACGTCTCGCACCGTGTCGTCGCGCCAGTCGTCCAGCAGCCGCTCCGTGTGTTCGACTATCACCGGCGCGTACTCCGCGAGCGCCTCCGGGTGGAAGGCCGGCTCCATCCGGTGACGCTGCTCGCGCCAGAACTCCCCCTCGCTTATCAACAGTCCGTTGCCGATGACGGGGTTGAGAATCCGTCGGTACTCCTCGCCTTTGTCGAACCTGTCGTTTTCGTGGACGAGCACCTGCTCGACGAGTTCCGGGTCGCTCAGCTGGTAGAACACCCGACCGCCGAGCGCGTAGCGGGCGATCGGTCCGTACTCGCGCGCGACCTCCTCGTAGAACGACAGTGGATCCGACGCGAACTGGCGAGCGTTTCCCACTACCGGAAGGCCCGACGGCCCCGGCGGTTCCCCACTTCGTTCCGTTCCCATACGCTCGTGCAAGGGGCGTGCTGTATACCTCTTTCCCCGTCAGCAGGGGCACCGTTCGAGAGCGGAGTCGCCTCGGCCCCCGCGTCGGCCGGCCGTTCGTGAGCCGGATCGGAACCATTTAAGCCGCCGTCGGTACCGATCCCACACGGATGAAACTTCACGAACATCAAGCGAAGACTATCTTCGCGGATGCCGGGATCCCGGTGCCGGAGTCCCGGCTCGCGACGACCGTCGAGGAGGCGCTCGACGCGGTCGACGAGATCGGCTACCCGGCCGCGATCAAGGCGCAGGTCCACGTCGGCGGCCGCGGGAAGGCGGGGGGAATCAAGATCGCGACCGACCGAGACGAGGCCGAGCAGTACGCCGAGGAGATCCTCGGTATGGATCTGAAGGGCTACACCGTCGATTCGGTCCTCGTCGAGGCGGGCGTCGACTTCGTCGACGAGCTCTACGTCGGCGTCACCATGGACCGCGGCGAGGGCGAACCCGTCCTGATGGTCTCGACCGAGGGCGGCGTGGACATAGAGGAGGTCGCGGCGGAGACCCCCGACGCGATCGCCCGCGAGCACGTCGACCCCGCGTTCGGCCTTCACCCGTATCAGGCCCGCAAGGTCGTCTACGAGGCCGGCGTCGACGCCGACGTCGCGCTCGACGTGGCGTCGATCCTCTCGACGCTGTACGACCTCTACGAGGCGAACGACGCCTCGGAGATCGAGGTCAACCCCGTCATGATCACGGGCGACCGCGACGTGGTCGCCGCCGACGCGGTCATGAACATCGACGAGGACGCGCTGTTCCGACAGCCCGACCTGTCCGAGATGGCAGAGGAGTCCTACGAGGACGACTTAGAGCGGAAGGCCGGCGAGTACGGCTTCGATTACGTCCGCCTCTCGGGCAACGTCGGTATCATCGGCAACGGGGCCGGACTCGTGATGACGACGCTCGATCTGGTCGACTACTACGGCGGCTCGCCCGCCAACTTCCTCGATATCGGGGGCGGCGCGAAAGCAGAGCGCGTCACGCAGGCGCTCGACATGGTCTTTTCTGACCCCAACGTCGACGCCGTCGTGTTCAACATCTTCGGCGGGATCACCCGCGGCGACGAGGTCGCCAAAGGGATCAACGAGGCGCTCGCCGAGTTCGACGAGATCCCGAAGAAGGTCGTCGTCCGGCTCGCCGGCACGAACGCCGCGGAGGGGATGGAGATCTTAAACACCGACCTGATCGAAGTCGAGGAGACGCTGGAGGACGCCGTCCAGCGCGCGGTGCAGAACGCGGAGGAGGTGACCCAATGAGCATTTTCGTCGACGACGACACCAGAGTGGTCGTACAGGGAATCACCGGCGGGGAAGGCAAGTTCCACGCCGGCCAGATGATCGAGTACGGCACCAACGTCGTCGCCGGCGCAGTGCCGGGCAAGGGCGGCCAGGAGGTCGACGGCGTCCCCGTCTACGACACCGTCGACGAGGCCGTTGAGGCCGAAGACGCGGACGCGTCCGTCATCTTCGTGCCGCCCGCGTTCGCGGGCGACGCCATCTTCGAGTCGCTCGACACCGATCTCGACCTCGCGGTCGCGATCACCGAGGGGATTCCGACCCAAGATATGGCGAAGGTGAACAAGCGCCTGAGCGAGGTCGAAACCCGCCTCATCGGCCCGAACTGTCCGGGGATCATCACGCCCGGCGAGGCGAAGCTCGGCATCCTCCCCGGCAACATCTTCAGCGAGGGCCGCGTCGGGCTCGTCTCCCGGTCCGGAACGCTGACCTACCAGGTCGTCGACAACCTCACCGAGCGCGGGCTCGGCCAGTCGACCGCGATCGGCATCGGCGGCGACCCGATCATCGGCACCTCCTTCATCGACGCGCTCGACGCGTTCGAGTCCGACCCAGCGACCGACGCGGTCGTGATGTGCGGTGAGATCGGCGGCGAGGACGAAGAGCAGGCCGCGAAGTTCATCGGCGAGCACATGGACACGCCGGTCGCCGGCTTCATCGCCGGCCGCACTGCGCCCCCGGGCAAGCGGATGGGCCACGCGGGCGCTATCGTCTCCGGCTCCGGCACGGGCACGGCCCAGTCGAAGATCGACGCGCTCAACGATGCGGGTGTCCCCGTCGGCGACACCCCCGAGGAAGTCGCAGACCACGTCGAGGACTTCCTGTAGCGCGCCGCCGGGCGGCCGAAACGTCCGTTTTCGACCGATTCTCAATACTGGTCTCCGGGGCGAAAAAATAAAACAGCACATGATGTCTGTAGATCGCATGAACCCCGGATCCGGCGGCGGCCGCGACGGACCGAACGGTGAGTTCGGGATCGGGCCGGGGCAATCCGGACGCGACACGGACCGCGGACCGCCGCCCGGAGACGACGGCCGGTGTCGGATCCTCGTCGTCGACGACGAGCCGGGTGCCGCCGACCTCGCCGCCGTCCACGTCGACCGCCTCGTCGACGGCGTCGAGACCGTCGCTCGCACGGACCCGGAAGCGGCGCTTGGCGTCGTGCGCGACGAGTGCGTCGACTGTGTCGTCAGCGACTACAACATGCCGGAGCTGGACGGACTCGAACTGCTGGAGGCCGTCCGGTCGATCGATTCCGACCTCCCGTTCGTGCTCTTCACCGGCAGGGGATCGGAGGGGATCGCGAGCGAGGCGATCTCAGCCGGCGTCACGGACTACCTCCAGAAGGGGGTCGGACGCGACCGGTACGAGGTGCTCGCGAACAGCGTCGCGAACGCTCTCGACCGCCGCCGCGCCGAGCGAGACCTCCGGGAAGTGAACGCGAAGGTCACGGCGATACACGGGTTCGCGAGTGACCTCACGTCGGTCCACGACACGACCGAGGTGTTCGAGCGGGTCGTCGACGCGGTCGAGGAGATCCTCGATTTCGACCGCTGCGTCACGGCTCGTCTGGAGGGGGATCGGCTCCGCCCCGCCGCGCGGTCGGAGCGCGCCGACCCGGACGAGATCGCGGCGTTCGAGCCCGCAGAGCGCGTTCGGACGGGAGACGCCGACCGCGGAGTGGAGACGCCGGCGGACGTCGAGGGCGTCGAGACGTGGGTCGACGTCGAGGAGCGATCGGTTATCCGGGTCCCGATCGGCTCAGAGGGCGTGTTTTACGCGGTCGCGGCAGACTGCGACGCCTTCGACGCTCGCGACGTCGAGTTCGCCGAACTGGTGGCCGCACACGCGGCCGACGCCATCGAACAGATCGAGACGGAAGACGAGCTCCGAGGCGAACGCGACAGGCTGAGCGCGCTCTTCGACGACCTGCCGCTGCCGGCCGCGCGGACGGTGAGTCGACCCGGTGCCGGTCGGCGGCTGGAAGCCACGAACGACGCGTTCGAGGCAACGTTCGGATACGCCGCGAGCGACCGCGGCTATCAGGCGATCTGCGATGCGATCGTCCCGGACGACGCAGACGGAGTCGATCTCGCCGGCGTCGCGGACGGCGGGACCGCCTCGCGAGTCGAGGTTCGCCGCCACACGACCGAAGGAGTTCGGGACTTCATCCTACACGTAATCCCCGTCGAGCGTCCGAGGGAGACGGTCGTCTACACCGTCTACGCGGACATCGGCGAACAGAAACGAGTCGAACGGATCCTCCGGAGGCTCCACGAGACGACCCGGACGATGCTCCGCGGTGACGACTGCGAGGCGATAGCGGAGATCGCCACCCGCGCGGCGATCGACATCCTCGAGTTCCCGAGCAGCGGCGTTCGGCTGTACGACGACGACCGAGACGCCCTGTTGCCGACGGCGCTCAGCGCGGAGGCGCGGGCGTCGCTCGGCGACCGCCCCGCGTTCGGACCGGGCGACGGGATCATCTGGGAGGCGTTCGAGCGAGGCGAACCGATCGCCGTCGACGACCTCGACGCGACGGAGACCGTCATCGAGTACGGCGACCTCCGAAGCATCCTCGTCGTTCCCCTCGGTGACCACGGCGTGATGCCGCTCGGCTCCGACGAGGCGGGGTTTTTCGACGACACGGCGGTCCAGTTGGCGCGCGTCTTGGGAGCGAACGTGACGGTCGCACTCGATCGAGCCGACCGGACGAGACAGCTCAGAGAGCGCGACGACGACCTGAAACGGGAGGTCGAGCGCCTCGAGAAGTTCGCCGGACTCGTCTCTCACGACCTCCGAAACCCGCTCAACGTCGCCACGGGGCGAGTCGAACTCGCTTGTGAGCGCGTCGACGACGCCGACGCGCTCGCGAACCTCGACAAGGCTACAGACGCACACGACCGCATGGAAGAGCTCATCGACGACCTCCTGGCGCTGGCGCGACAGGGACGGACCGTCGACGATCCCGAGCCCGTCTCGTTGGCCGCGGCGGCCGAGCGCGCGTGGCGCACCGTCGACACCACGAGAGCGACGCTCGACGTGCGCGACGGCGACGCCGCGATCGAGGCCGACCCGGAGCGCCTCCGAACGCTGTTCGAGAACCTGTTTACGAACAGCGTCGAACACGGACTCGACCACGGCGACGCCTCGGCGACGCCGGCACGGGCCGATTCGACTGGAACCGACTGCCTCTCCGTCACCGTGGGATCGCTCCCGGACGGGTTCTACGTCGCGGACGACGGCACCGGCTTCGATATCGATCCCGAGGCGGCGGTCGAGTACGGCACGTCCGACAACCCCGGGGGGACGGGCTTCGGGCTCGCGATCGTCCGCGAGATCGCGGCGGCGCACGGATGGGAGTTCGCGATCGACGAGGCCGCGTCCGGCGCGCGCTTCGAGTTTGTATCGAGCGGCTAGGTGTTCGACGTTCGGGACGTCGTTCGGCGTTTGGGACGTCGTTCGGCGTTCAGAATTCGGCCGGCGAGAGACCGTGTGGGTCTCCCGCGATCCGCGACCGTATATAAACAATTCGTGGACGTGTGGGGGTCGCGCACACCCGGACCACGATTATGACCGACTCGCCCGTGTGCGTGTACATGGACGAAGGTACCCGCGAACTGCTCTCGCCGCTCCCGCCGAGCGCCAAGCTCGTCTACTACGTCCTCGAAGCCGAGGGCCGCTTCGACCAGACGGGGCTCGCGGAGGAGACTCGGCTCTCGACGCGCACGGTCCGGTTCGCGGTCGAGAAGCTGATCGACGTCGGCCTCGTCGAAGAGGGGTTCTGTCCCACCGACGCGCGCCGGTCGGTGTACGAGGCGGTCGACGCGGCCGAGGCGAGCGATCCGGGATCCGCGGGCGACCCCGACGTGGAGGCCCCGACGGCGACCGCGGTCGCCGAGGACTGATCCGATCTCCGCCGATCCGTCGCGCTTTTGCCCGCGGGACGGGTAACGTGCGTACTCGATGGCGACGTATCACATCGAAACCTACGGCTGTAGCTCGAACCGAGGCGAGAGCCGAGAGATCGAGCGGGCGCTCCGAGACGGCGGCCACCGCCCCGCAGCGAGCCCCGAGGACGCAGACGTCGCCATCCTCAACACCTGCACGGTCGTCGAGAAGACGGAGCAGAACATGCTGCGCCGAGCGGAGGAACTGGCCGAAGAGACCACGGACCTCGTCGTCACCGGCTGTATGGCGCTCGCGCAGGGCGACCTGTTCGAGGCGGCCGGACTCGACGCGGAGATCCTCCACTGGGACGAGGTCCCGTCGTACGCGCTCAACGGCGAGTGTCCGACGACCACGCCCGACGCAGAACCCGTCTTAGACGGCGTCGTCGGCATCCTGCCCATCGCGCGCGGCTGCATGAGCAACTGCTCGTACTGCATCACGAAGTTCGCGACCGGCCGCGTCGACTCGCCGCCCGTCGAGGAGAACGTCGAGAAGGCCCGAGAGCTGGTTCACGCCGGCGCAAAGGAGATCCGCGTCACGGGACAAGACACCGGCGTCTACGGCTGGGACACGGGCGACCGAAAGCTCCCGGAGCTGCTCGATCGGATCTGCGACATCGACGGCGAGTTCCGGGTTCGACTCGGGATGGCGAACCCCGGCGGGATCCACGGGATCCACGAGGAACTCGCCGACGTGTTCGCCGACAACCCGAAGCTGTACGACTTCATCCACGCCCCGGTCCAGTCCGGCTCCGACGACGTGCTCGAAGACATGCGCCGGCAACACCGCGTCGACAAGTTCCGCGAAGTCGTCGCGGCGTTCGACGACCGGCTCGACCACTGGACGCTCTCGACCGACTTCATCGTCGGCTTCCCCACCGAGGACGACGCCGACCACGAGCAGTCGATGGACCTGCTCCGAGAGGTCCGCCCCGAGAAGATCAACGTCACCCGCTTCTCAAAGCGCCCCGGCACCGACGCCGCGGACATGAAGGGGCTCGGGGGCACGGTGAAAAAGGAGCGCTCGAAGGCGATGTCGGCGCTGAAGATGACGGTCGTCGGCGAGGCGTACGAGTCGATGGTCGGCGACGAGTTCGAGGTGCTCGTCGTCGAGGAGGGGACCGGCGACTCGGTGAAGTGCCGCGACAGCGCCTACAGACAGATAATCGTCCAGAATGCGACGGAACGCGGCGTCGCGGTCGGCGACGTCCTGACCGTGACCGTGACCGGACACAACACGGTGTACGCGTTCGGCGACCCGGTCGACGGCGACCGCTCCGCCGACGATGCGGCGGAGCACCCCCGGACGACGGCATAGCTTTGCTCCCTCCTCGTCGCTCAGAACTTCTCTAACAGATCGTCGTAGAACTCGCCGCCGCGGTCGCCGGCGAGCTTCTCGACGATGAGCTCCGGCGTCGAGCGCGCGAGGTGTCCCTTCTTCGGCGAGCGGTTCACACGGAGTTCGCCGTCGACGAGCCCGGCCGCTTCGATGCCGTCGACGGCGACCGCGAAGTCGGCGGCGTCGCGGATCTCGCGGGCCAAGTGCGAGACGAACACCGCGGTCGCGTGCTGGTCGTCGAGCGCCTCCAAGATGCCGGCGATGATCTTCGCGGACGCGCCCGGCTCCGTGATCGACTCCAGTTCGTCGACCAAGACGAGCCGGCCGTCCGCGCCCTCGACGAGGTCGCCGAAGTCCCGGAGCGTGGCCTCGAACGCGCCGGCGTCGAGAGTGCCCTGCGATTTGGCGTAGTAGTGGATCTCTTCGCAGCGCTCGACGGTTGCCGACTCGGCGGGCACGGGAAGCCCCATCTGCGCGAGCACGACGACGAGCGCGACCAAATCTAGGGTGGAGGTCTTCCCGCCGGAGTTGACCCCGGACAGGAGCGTCGCGCCCGAGACCCCGTAGTCGATCGGCTCGACGTCGTCGAACGCGACGTCGAGAAGCGGCGAGCGCCCGCCCTCGATCCGGAAGCCGCCGTCCGTCGCGTCTTCCGAACCGCCGCTCGATTCGGGGTCGACGACCGCGGGCATCACGCAGTCGAAGTCGCTCGCAAACCGCGCGATCGCGAGTTCCACGTCGAGTTCGAGCGCGTCGCGCACCAGCGTTTCGACCGGCTCTCTGAGATCGCCGAGGTCGGCCGCGAGGTCGGCTTTCAGGCGGGCGGCCCGCCGGTCGCGGGCGGCGGCGAGTTCGGTTCGGAGCCGCGAGACCGCGTCCTCGTCGTGTTCGACCGGGAACGACGGCTCGCCGTCGAAGATCGGCTCTGCGAGCTCGGCCTCCTCGGGCGCTAACCGGAGGGCGTCCGCGAGGTGCTCGCGGGCGGCGGCTATCGCCTCGTCGTACTCGTCGGCCAGCTCGCGGTCCAGAAGGGAGTCGACGCGCGCGCCCTGCTCGACGAGAGAGAGGAAGTCCGTCCCCTCGATAGTCACGTCGCGCTCGCGGATCGCCTCGCGCAGGCGGTCGTCGGCGACGGACGCTGCCGTCGACACCGCCGCGTCGAGATCGTCGACCGCGTCGGAGAGCCGCGCGAGTTCCTCGTCCCCGACTATCGTCCCGTCGTCGTCGAGCCGCGCGAGCGCGTCCCGGAGCCGGTCGAGGTCGACGGCGGGGCCGTCCACGGTTATCGGGTCGTCGGCCGCCGCGGCCGCCTCGTGGACCGCGGCGGCCGCCTCCAGCCGCTCGCGGTTCGTCGCGAAGAAGGCGAGCAACCGCTCGGGGACCGTCTCGGCGGGGGTCTCCAACGCGTCCGGCCGGACCTTGACGTCGCCCTCCACGTCGAGGCCGGCGAACGCCTCGTCTGTCACGATCACCGTCGCGTACGACCGCGCGAGTTCGGAGATATCTCGGGCGTCTTCGACCGTTTCGACCGACAGTTCGGGGACCGCGCGCTCGGCGCGCGCGAGCGTCTCGGCGTCGGCGGTCGCGAGACAGCGGTCGCGGACGCGCACGGTCGGCGGGTCCGAGAGCGGTTCGACGCCGGCGAGCGCGTCGCGGACGTCGGGGTCGGGGTCGCGCTCCGTCGCCGCGGCCGCGAGCGACTGCGCCTCCGCGATCCGCGAGGCCGACGCGCTCGGGTAAAACGTCTCCAGCCGCTTCGCGGCGTAGTCGGTGACGGTGCGCTCGCGCAGCAGGTCGATCGCCGAGCGGTACACCTCGCGGGCGCGGTCGGTCGCGAGTACGCGCCCCGTGTCGCCGTGTCGTCGTCGGATCGCGCCGCGGGCGATCCGCGCCGCGCGGGCCTCGTTGACGCCCGGCGCGCGAGCGATGGCGGCCACGTCGCCGGACTCGACGGTCTCGACAGGGTCGTCGAGCTCCGACAGCGCCGCCGCCGTCTTCGCGCCGACGCCGGGGATCGCCTCCAACTCCATCTACCCGCGGATATCGCGGCAACGCTCTAAAGCGTGTGGGTCGGGACGGTCGCGGACCGGAGCGGTCCGCTTGCACGCCTGCGGCCGGTCGCCGTCTGTCCCGCCCCGGCCGACGCGTTTTTTCCCGCAGACTGCGAACCCGGGGTCATGAGTCAGCACACCCTCGCCGCCGGCGACGACCTCCCGGCGGAGACGGCGGCGAAGGCGGCGGCCGCCCGCGACGCGCTCGCCGCCCGCGACGGCGTCCTCGTCGCCTTCTCCGGCGGCGTCGACTCCGCCGTGGTCGCGGCGCTCGCCCACGAGGCCCTCGGCGACGACGCCGTCGCCTGCACCGCCCGAAGCGAGACGCTCCCGGCCGCGGAGCTGGCGGACGCGGAGCGGGTCGCGACGGAGATCGGCATCCGCCACGAGACGGTGACCTTCTCCGAGCTCGACGACCCGAACTTCGTCGCCAACGACGGCGACCGGTGTTACCACTGCCGGACGATGCGGCTCGGGCGGATGTACGAGACGGCCACGGACCTCGGCATCGACACCGTCTGTGACGGCACCAACGCGGACGACCCGGGCGAGGGGCACCGCCCCGGGCTGCGAGCGGTCGAGGAGTTGGACGTGTTCTCGCCGCTTCTCGACGCGGCCATCACGAAGGCGGAGGTCAGAGAAATCGCAGACGCGTACGACCTCTCCGTGGCCGAGAAACCCTCGATGGCGTGTCTCTCCTCGCGGATCCCGACCGGACTGGAGGTGACCGAGGCGCGGCTGACACGCGTGGAGACGGCGGAGCGGATCCTTCGCGAGTGGGGCTTCGAACAGTTCCGCGTGCGCGACCACGACGGGCTCGCGCGCGTCGAGATCGCGCCCGACGAACTGGAGCGCGCCCTCGATCCCGCCTTCGCCGAGGCCGTCCACGAGCACCTCTCCGACGTCGGCTTCGAGTACGTCACGCTCGACATGGCCGGCTACCGGACCGGAAGCGTGAGTCCGGGCGGAAACGCGGACGCGGACGGTGACGAGGACGTATCGCCCGGCGACGACGAGGAGGACGCAGCCACCGACACCGCGGACGGTCCTGATGACCTCGACATCGGTCGGACGTACCCGCGCTGAGGATCGGGCGGTCCACGGACGGGACCCGTTATCACCGGAGAGAACCTGACGCGAACGTTTATACCGGATGTTGGCACAGTTACAGCTATGAGCGAGGCGCAGACGCTCGCGATCATTGCGGGCGGCGTCGGGGGTGCCGTCGGTGCGTTCGTGGGCGTCGCCGTCGGCGGAAGCGCGCTCTCGGTGGCGGTGACGACCAGCGTCGTCGCGCTCCTGATCGGCGTGGGAGTGATAGCGAGCGCGGTGATCGCCGGCGATGTGGAGTTTCTCGCGGACGTAGACGGTGAGTAAGGAGGGACCCGAAACCGCACGCGGCGAGTCCGGCCGGCTACGAGTCGTCTGCGGCCGCGTCGTGCGTCAGTTCCTCGGCGACCATCTCTGCGTCCATGAGCGCCGGGTCGACGGCGAGGTCGGCGACGCCGGCGACGAACTCCGGCAGCGACCGCTCCGCGTACGTCACGGCGAGGACGTCGGGGTTGATCTCTTTGGCGACCGGGATGCCGGTCGCCTCCTCGACGTCGGTCAAGACGACGTACGCGGCCTCGTCGATCCCGGCGTCGCGGAGCGTCTCGGCGCTGACGAGTCCCTCGATTCGGCGGACCGTCACGCCGCAGTCTGTCAGTTCGTCTCCGAGTCCGTGCGGGTCTGGACCGGCGACGATGGCGATCCGACCGTCGGACCGGGAGGAGGTCCCCGCCATCACTCGTACTCGATCGTCGCCGGGGGCTTGTGCGTCACGTCGTAGACGACGCGCGCGACGTTCTCGTTTTCGCCCGTGATCCGGCTCTGAATGCGCTGGAGCGTGCTCCAGTCGATCTCCTGTGCGCGGGCGGTCATCCCGTCGCGGCTCTCCACCGAGCGCACGGCGACGACCCAGCCGTGGACGCGGTTGTCGCCCTTGACTCCCGTGGCCTTCCCGAGGACGGCGGCGAACGCCTGCCACGGGTCGTACTCCTCTAACTCCTCCTCGACGACGTGGGTCGCCTCGCGGGCGACGGCGGCCTTCTCCGGCGTGACCTCGCCGACGATCCGGACGGCGAGCCCGGGACCGGGAAACGGCATCCGCTCGGAGATGATCTCCTCTAGGCCGAGCGCGCGGGCGACCTCGCGCACCTCGTCTTTGTAGAGGTCGCGCACCGGCTCGACTATCCCCTCGAAGTCGACGACCTCGGGGAGGCCGCCCACGTTGTGGTGTGATTTAATGTTCCCCTCCGATTCGATCCGGTCGGGATAGATCGTTCCCTGCACGAGGTAGTCGGCGTCCACGTCGCGCGCGACCGTCTCGAACTCGTCGATGAACCCCTCGCCGATGACGTGGCGCTTCTCCTCGGGGTCGGTGACGCCGGCGAGTCGGTCGAAGAAGCGGTCTTGCGCCTCGATGACCCGCAGCGACTCCATAAACGAGAACGTGTCGCGGATCTCCGCGGTCTCGCCTTTTCGCATCAGTCCGGTATCGACGTACACCGGCGTGAGCTGGTCGCCGACCGCCTCGTACGCAAGCGTCGCCGCGACCGACGAGTCGACCCCGCCCGATAAGGCGATCACGGCGTTGGCGTCGCCGATCGCCTCCCGAATCTCCGCTTTCGCCTCCGCGATGAACTCCTCCGTCTCGACCATCTATAGCCTCACGTCCGCGTTCCGCTCGGTTGTGTCCGTCGATCCCAGCGCGGCCTCAACCAGCGCGACGAACGGCGGGCTCGCGCGGTCCGGGCGGGACCGGAACTCGGGGTGCGCCTGCGTCCCGAAAAAGAACGGGTGGTTCTCGCGCTCGACGATCTCCATCCGGTTGTCGGCGCGTCCGGAGAAGACCAGGCCCTCGGTCTCGAGATCGTCGATGTACTCGGGATTCACCTCGTAGCGGTGGCGGTGACGCTCGGTACAGGAGTCCGCGTCGTACACTCGCGCCGCGAGCGTGTCGGGTTCGATGTCGGTCTCGTGTGCGCCGAGCCGCATCGTCCCGCCCATGTCCTCCGTCTCGTACTGCTCGGGGAGCAGATCGATGACCGGGTGCGGCGTGTCGGGGTCGATCTCCGCGGAGTGTGCGCCGTCGAGACCGAGCACGTTGCGCGCGTGCTCGACGACCGCCATCTGGAAGCCTAAACAGAGTCCGAGGAACGGGACGTCGTTCTCGCGGGCGTACCGGACCGCCTCGATCTTCCCGTCCGTGCCGCGGGAGCCGAAGCCGCCGGGGACGACGACGGCGTCCGCGCTCGCGAGCCGCTTTTCGTGCTCCGCGCGCGTCTCGTCGGCGTCGACCCACAGCACGTTCACCTCCGTCTCCGTCTGGATGCCGGCGTGCTTCAGTGCCTCGTGGATGGACATGTACGCGTCCTCTAAGGCGTACTTGCCGACGAGCGCCACGTCGATCGCGCGGTCGCGATCGCGGGTGACGAGCTCTCGCCACTCCGTCGAGCGGTCGGCCTTCGGCAGCGCCTCGTCGGCGATGCCGAGCCGCTCCATCACGTACTCGTCTAACCCTTCGTCTTCGACCATCAAGGGAACATGATAGATGTCCTCGACGTCGGGATTCGAGAAGACGGCGTCGGTGGGCACGTCACAGAACAGGGCGATCTTCTCTTTCGTCTCCGGATCCAGTCGGTCCTCGGAGCGCCCGACGAGGATGTCCGGCTGGAGGCCGATCGAGCGAAGCTCTTTCACCGAGTGCTGGGTCGGTTTCGTCTTCTGCTCGCCGTTCTTCGAGTAGGGGACTAAGGTGACGTGCGTAAAGAGGATATCCTCGTCGTCCTCCTCGTGGGCGAACTGGCGGAGGGCTTCGAGGAAGGGCATGGACTCGATGTCGCCGACGGTGCCGCCGATCTCGATGAGACAGACGTCGCTCCCCTCGGCTGCCTCGCGGATGCGTCGCTTGATGTCGTCGGTGACGTGCGGGATGATCTGGACGGTCTTGCCGAGGTAGTCGCCGGCGCGCTCGCGCTCGATGACGTGCTGGTAGGTCTTCCCCGTGGTGACGTTGTGGTCGAACGTCATGTCGGTTCCGAGGAACCGCTCGTAGTTGCCCAGATCGAGGTCGACCTCGCCGCCGTCTTTGAGGACGTACACCTCGCCGTGCTCGTAGGGGTTCATCGTCCCGGCGTCGACGTTGAGGTACGGGTCGACCTTCACCGCGGTGACGTCGAAGCCGGCGTTCGCGAGCAGTCGCCCGGTGCTGGCGGCGGTGATCCCCTTACCCAGCCCGGACATGACGCCGCCGGTGACGAACATGAACTTCCGACCCAGAGACGGGTCGTACCCTGTGTCAGGATCCGTTGGCATATCGACCGTCCGTCAGGCCCCGGCAAAACCGTTTCGGACCCTCCGTTTCGGGTGGACGTTCGTGTCGTTTTCTCCCGTCCCGACTCAGACGCCGACCAGCTTGTAGCACATCCCGGCCTCGTCCGTGTCCTCCGGCGCGCGTTCCGTGTAGTAGATCGCGTCGTCGGTGACGAGCGGCGCGCTCGTCACGTCGCCGCGCCCTTCGATCGACCACGTCACCGAGCCGTCAGCGCGGTCGAGCGCGTAGAGGGTCGCGTCGTACGAGCCGACGAGGACGTGATCGGTCGTCGCGACCGCGCTCCCGGTGATCCAGCCGTCCGTCGGCGTCGACCACAGCTCCTCGCCGGACGCGAGATCGAGCGCGTAACAGTTGCCGTCGTGGCTGCCCACGTACACCGTGTCGTCGCGGACCGCGGGCGCGCACATGACGTAGCCGCCGGTCTCGAACTCCCAGATCTGCGAGCCGTCCTCGACGTCGACCGCGGTGACCGTTTCCGCCCACGACGGGACGACGGCGATGCCGCGGCTGATCGCTATCGGGGCCTTCGAGTCGCCGCCGGTGTCGTACCGCCACACGCGCTCGCGGTCCGAGAGCGACCACGCGTAACAGTAGCCGTCGTTCGACCCGAACAGGAACCGGTCGCGGTCGACGTCGATCGCGACCGTCGAGTGCGGGTGGTCGGTCGGCCGGCGGTCGCGCCACTCGACCTCGCCGCTCTCGGCGTCCATCACGACGACGCTCCCGCTCGGCGTCGGGTGCTCGACGGCGACGTACAGCTTCCCCTCGTAGTAGGTCGGACTGGCGGCGGCGGAGCCGCCGACCGTGGTCTGCCAGTCTATCTCGCCGCTCTCGACCGCCACCGCCGAGACGACGCCGTCGTAGGTGCCCACGTACGCCATGCCATCGGCTATCGCGGGCGTCCCGTGGCTGCCGCGGTCGTCATCGGAGATCGAGGTCGACCAGTTCGTCTCGCCGTCCGGCGAGAGCGACTGAACCCGGCCCGTGTCGTCGGCAACGAGGATCGCGCCGCTCGGTGCCCGCATCGGACTGCCCTTCGAGGCGGTGTGGTCGCCGCGGTTGGCCGGGACGGCCCAGTCGACCTCGACGCGGTCCGGTATCGTCGCGTCGACGGTCCCCGCGTTCCGCAGCCCCCGACGAAACTGCGTCGTGAGTCCGTCGGGCGACTCGGGACGGCTCGACAGGTCGATCCCGTCGCCGGGCGCGTCGGTCCCGTCGGCGGGGCCGACGTCGGGCGAGCCTGTGTCTCGGAGGGCGCTACAGCCGGCGAGTCCCGCGAGGCCGACGCCGCCGGCGGCGCGGAGCCAGCCGCGGCGCGTGAGTTCGGGCATGGACGGTGATTCGAGGGGGGAGATAAAAATCCACCTCGGTCGACTCGGCGGCGCGACGTCTCGATGTGCGAGTCGGGCGGGGTCACCGCGCCAGCGTCGTCGTCACCGATCGGCGAGTCTCTCGTCGGTCATTCGCCGTTTTCGTCGCGCCGGCCACCGACTTTTCCGTCGCGTCGATCCCGCTTTTTTGCCGCCGGGTCGCGCTCGTCCGGGTCGCCGTGTCCGCCGCCGCCGGGCGTTCGGACCGAGACGGTCGATCCGGCCGCGACGTCGATTGAGACCTTCGCGGGCACGGGATCGCCGTCGACGAGGTTCGCCCCGGTCGCCCCGTCC
This sequence comes from Halorubrum sp. BV1, assembly GCF_000746205.1. NCBI lineage: Archaea > Methanobacteriati > Methanobacteriota > Halobacteria > Halobacteriales > Haloferacaceae > Halorubrum > Halorubrum sp. BV1. Next base: position 720,749 of record NZ_JQKV01000002.1, on the reverse strand, counting down.
TCGCCGCCGTCGAGCCCCGCGGGGGCGGTCCGCCGCCGCTCAGTCAGCAGCGACACGGTGGCGTCGGTCTCGACGGTGACGGTCCGTTCGAGCCCAAGTCCGCCGCGGTGTCGGCCGTCGCCGCCGCTTCCCGGGCGCAGCGCGTACCGCTCGACCCGGAGCGGGTACTCGGCTTCTAACGCCTCGACCGGCGTGTTGAGCGTGTTCGTCATTCCGACCTGCACGCCGTCCATGCCGTCTTTGTCGTGGCGGGCTCCGAAACCCCCGCCGATCGTCTCGTAGTAGGTGAACTCGCCCGAACGGTCGCCGATGATGAGGTTGTTCATCGTCCCCTGTCCGCCGGCCGGTACCGCGTCGGGAACGGCCGCGGCGAGCGCCGCGAGCGTCACGTCCATGACGCGCTGGCTGGTCTCGACGTTGCCGCCGACGACCGCGGCCGGCGGGTCCGGGTCGAGGACCGACCCCTCGGGAACCGACACCGACACCGGCTCGTAACACCCGTGGTTCGGCGGGATGTCCGGGTCGGTCACCGCGCGGACGACGAAGTAGACCGCGCTCTTCGCGACGGACAGCGGCGCGTTGAGGTTGCCGTCGACCTGGTCCGCCGTTCCGGCGAAGTCGACGTCGAGTGCGCTCCCGTCGACGGTGACGGTCACCGCGATCGGCACGTCGTCGTCCGTCACGCCGTCGCCTTCGAGGATGTCACGCGCGCGGTACGTGCCGTCCGGGAGCGCCGCAAGTTCGGTTTCGACGCGCTCGCGGGAGTAGTCGATGACGGCGTCGAACGCGTCGAGAAGCGTCGAGCCGTGCTCGTCGAGCAGCTCGCCGATCCGCGCTTCGGCGCGGTCGTTCGCCGCGCGCTGCGCACGGAGGTCGGCCGTGCGCTCGTCCGGCGTCCGGACGTTGGCGCGGATCAGATCGTACACCGCCTCGTTCGGCTCGCCGCCGTCGACGAGCCGGACCGCGGGCAGCCGTACCCCCTCCTCGTATATCTCCCGTGCGCCCGGCGGCATGCTCCCCGGCGCGCTGCCGCCCACGTCGGCGTGGTGCGCCCGCGACACCGCGAACCCGATCACCTCGCCGCGGGGCGCGATAGTCGAGACCAGCGTGATGTCCGGGAGATGGGTTCCGCCCGCAAAGGGGTCGTTGACGACGAAGACGTCTCCCGGTTTCGGGTCCTCGTCGAGGACGACGCCGACCGCGTCGGGCATCGCGCCGAGGTGAACCGGGATGTGTTCGGCCTGCGCGACCATCCGGCCGGCCGCGTCGAAAATCGCCGTCGAGCAGTCCTGCCGCTCCTTGATGTTCGGCGAGTACGCCCCCCGGATGAGCACATGGCCCATCTCGGCCGCGACGCCTTCCAGTTGGTTTCGGAGTATTTCGAGAGTCACCGGGTCGACGTCGCTCACGCGTCGCTCACCTCCGCGATCAGCGCGCCGTCGTCGCGCACCGTCACGTTCCACCCCGGCGGGACGACGACCGTGCTCTCGTCGCCCTCGACGACCGCGGGACCGTCGATCGGCGGCCGGGGCGTGGACGACTCGCTTCCGTCCCGCGGCGACAGCCGACCCCGGTCGTACACGGGTGTCTCGCGGACCTCGCCCGCGAAGGCCGCCTCTCGAGTGTCAGTCAGCGGGTCGCCGTCGGCCGCGAACGCGACCGGCGGCGCGTCCCGCGTTATCGTTGCCGTCGCCCGACAGTTCACCAACTCGACCGGCTCGTCGGCGCGGTAACCGTACGCCGACTCGTGAGCCGCCGCGAACCGCTCGCGGGCGTCCGCGGCGTCGAACGGCGGGTCGACGTCCACGGTGAGTTCGAAGCTCTGGCCGGCATATCTGAGATCTGCGGCGTGACGCAGGGTCGCCGCGTCGCGGTCGCTGACCTCGTCCAGCAGCTCTGCGCGCAGATCCTCGTACACGGCGTCGATGTCGTCGGGATCGACCGCGGCGAGCGGGCGCTGATACGTCCGAACCGCGTCGCGCTTCTCGTCTGCGGCGAGCAGCCCGTACGCCGACAAGACGCCCGAGGCGCGGGGGACTACGACCCGGTCGACGTCGAGGTCGTCCGCGATCGCGAGCGCGTGCATCGGTCCCGCACCGCCGAACGCGACGAGGTCGAGCGCTCGCGGATCGTGGCCTCGCTCGACGGTCACGGATCGGATCGCCCGGGTCATGTCTGCGGTGGCGACGCGGTAGACGCCGCGCGCGGCGGCCAGCGGACCGTTCAGTCCCGCCTCGTCGGCGAGCGCCGCGAGCGCGTCGCGGGCGGCGGTCGCGTCGAGCGACAGCTCCCCGCCGAGACTGGTGTTCTCCCCGATGTAGCCCAACACGAGGGTCGCGTCGGTGACGGTCGGCTTCGTTCCTCCGTTCCCATAGCAGGCGGGACCGGGGTCGCTCCCGGCCGAGTGCGGGCCGATGCGGAGCGCTCCGCCGGCGTCGACCCACGCGATCGACCCCCCGCCGGCCCCGACAGTTTCGACGTCGACCATCGGCGTTCCGATGGGTCGGTCGTCGATCGCGCCCGTCGTGGTCCGCTCCACGTCGCCGTCGCGGACGAGGCTCACGTCGCTCGACGTGCCGCCCATGTCGAGGGTGACGAGCCCCGGGCTATCGTCGGGTCGACTCGGGTCGGCCTCGCCGCGCTCGCCGGTCGCCATCGCGCTCGCGCCGACGACGCCCGCGGCGGGTCCAGAGAGCACGGTCGTCACCGCGTTCCGCCTGACGGTTTCGGCGTCCGTGAGCCCGCCGTTCGCCTGCATGATCCGTGGCTGCGGCACGCCGATCGCTTTCGCGCGCTCCGTGAGCCGGCCGACGTAGCGGTCGATCGCCGGCCGCACGTACGCGTCGACGACCGTCGTCGAGGTGCGCTCGTACTCGCGGAACTCCGCGAGCACCTCGTGGGAGGCCGACACGGGCACGTCGAGTTCCGCCCGGAGCTGCTCCGCGACCCGCCGCTCGTTCTCCGGGTGCGCGTACGCGTGCAGAAGCGAGACGGCGACCGAGTCGGCGTCGCTCTCGCGTATCTCCGCGGCGAGCGCGCGCACCTCGTCGGCGTCGACCGGTCGCTCGATCCCGTCGGTCGTCGCCCGCTCGTCCACCTCGAACCGGCGGCGTCTGGGAACGAGCGGCGTCGGCTTCTCGGCGTCGAGGTCGTACAGGGACGGCCGGTCCTGTCGGCCGATCTCTAGCACGTCTCTGAACCCCGCCGTGGTGACGAGCGCCGTCCGCGCGCCGTCGCCTTCGAGGAGCGCGTTGACGGAGACGGTCATCGCGTGTGAGAACTCTTCCACGCGCTCCGGGTCGACGTCCGCCTCCGCGCAGGCCTTGGTTATCCCGGCGATCACGCCCTCGCTCTGGTCCGCGGTGGTCGGCACCTTCGCGGTGACGAGCGCGCCGTCGAGCGACAGCGCCACGTCGGTGAACGTCCCGCCGACGTCGACGCCGATCCGACGCGTCACCACCTAGATCACCTCGGCTCCGTCGACCTGCGGGATCGGCCGAGGTCGCTTGCGTCTCTTCTCACGCCCGCCAGTTCGTCTTCCCTCACGCCCGCCGGTTCGTCTCGTACGCGTGATCGCTGTGCCCTCGCCGAAGGCGGCCGTCCGCGCGACTATCATAGCCGTGTTCGGATCCGGGTGAACTTAATCTCGGGCCTCATCCACGATTCGACCACTCGCTGCGCCGCTCTCGAACCTTCCGGTCGTTTTAACACACCGCCTCGGGTAGTGACCAGTAATGGCCTCTGAGGACGGCGTAGCCACGGATTTGCGTGCGTTCCGAGAGGCGGTCGAAAGCGCCGGCCACTCGATCTACTGGACGGATCTGAACGGGCGGATCGAGTACGTCAATCCGGCGTTCGAAGAACAGACCGGCTACCCCGCCGACGAAGCCGTCGGCAGCAACGCAAACATCTTACAGTCCGGGGTTCACGACGACCTGTTTTACGAACGGCTCTGGGACACCATCCTCAGCGGCGACGTCTGGGAGGGAGAGATAATCAACGAGCGCCGGTCCGGCGAGCGGTACGTCGCCACGCAAACGATCTCGCCGGTCACGGACGAGTCGGGGGAGATCACGCGGTTCGTCGCGGTCAACGAGGACATCACCGAACTGCGAAACCACCAAGAACAGCTCGAACGCGAGCGCGACCGCTTCGCGACCCTGCTCGACGCCGTGCCCGTTCCGCTCGTGCTCGCGACGTTCGACGGCGACGACCCGGTGGTCAAACAGACGAACGACGCGTTCCGCGAGACGTTCGGCTTCTCCGGCTGCGAACTCGGCGGCTCGTTGCTCGACAAGTTCATCGTCGACGACGAGACGTCACGGGAGGCACACGAAATAAACGCGCAGGTACGGGACGGCGAGCGGATCGACAGGGAAGTGACACGGCAGACTGCGGCCGGCGACAGGCGAGAGTTCCTGTTGACCGCCGCGTCCCTCGCGTGGGGCGACGAGACCGACGTCTTGGCGACGTACATCGACATCACGGACCGGAACGAGGCCCGCCGACAACTCGAACGGCAGACGGAGGAACTCGAAAACTTCGCCAACGTCGTCAGCCACGACCTCAGAAGCCCGCTCAACGTCGCGTCGGGCCACCTCGACCTCCTCGCGGCGGAGTGTGACAGCCCCCATGTCGACACGATCCGGAACGCGCACACGCGGATGCAAGAGCTGATCGAGAACATTCTCATGCTCGCGAAACAGGGCCGGTCGGTCGATGAGACGGAACCGGTCGAGCTGGACGCCTGCGCCTCTCGGAGCTGGGAGACCATCGACACGGGAGACGCCGCGCTCGCTGTCGAGACCGCGACGGCGATCGACGCCGACGAGAGCCGGCTTCGCCAGCTGTTCGGGAATCTCATTCGAAACGCGATAGAACACGGGGGCGACGGGGTGACGGTCACCGTCGGCGACCTCGACGACGGCTTCTACGTCGCGGACGACGGCCCCGGGATCCCGGAGAGCGAGCGCTCGCAGGTGTTCGAAGCCGGACACACGAGCACGGACGACGGCACGGGGTTCGGGCTCTCCATCGTCCAGGAGATAGTCGACGCGCACGGCTGGGAGATCACCGTCACCGAGAGCGACGACGGCGGTGCGAGATTCGAGATCACCGACGTCTCCACCGCCCCGTAGTCACCGGCGTGTCGCTCGCCTCTTAACGGCGGTCACTGCTCGTTCATCGCCTCGCTGGCGATGTTGCGTCCGCGGGAGTTGAGCGCGACCTCGCGGCGCACCCGCACCTCCTCGACCACTTCCAGATCGATGAGCCGCTCGAACGTCTCCTCGACGTCGTCGACGTCCATCCCCAGAAACGACGGGATCTCGAACGGCGACACGCCGGAGTAAAGCGCCATCAACACCTCACGATCCCGGCTGGACAGATCGACGTTCGTCGAGCTTCGCTCCTCTCCTTTGTGGAGCCACGCCTCGACGAAGCGCATCCTGTTCGGGTCGCCCGCGATGTGCGTCTCGATGCTCGTCCCCTCGTCGTCGGTGTGAGACACCTCGATGACGGGTTTTTTCTCGCCGTTGACGGTGCGTTTGGCGGCGTCAAGTCCGCTGATGTCGTCGAGATCGAACTTCACGAACGCGCCGCCTTCCATCGCCGCGTTGAGCCCGTTCTCGTCTATCTTCACCCGGGCCTGTTCCCACTTCGAATCCTGCACGACGCCGCCCTCGATCGCCGGGTGTTTCGCCATCACCGTCCGCTGGTCGAGGAGCGCCCGGTAGACGTCGCGCTCGAACTCCTCGTGTTCGCTCGCCGCGACAAGCAACACCTGATCGCCCAGATCGAAGCTCACGTAGTTCGACACGCGCGCAACCGACTGGTTGGCGTCGTGTCGGCCGCCGAGTCCGCGAAGGTCCGAGAGGGGGATCGTCCGCTTCCCGTCGTTGCCGGCCAAGATCAGCCGTCGGTTGGAGAGGAGTATCCGCCCCGCCGTCCACGAGACGTCGTTCATTTTGCGACCGTCGCGGACGGCCACCGCGAACCGCCCCTGCGTGTCCGTGACCTTGTACTCGCCGTCGGACATCTACGGACCCCCCGCCCGGAGCTTCGAGACCGCGGAGAACACCCGCTTTCTGACCGCGGAACTCTCGTCGTCGGTGAGGTCTTCGAGCCTGTTCAGCGTCTCCTGTCCGCCCACCTGTCCCAGCACGAACACCGCCTTCGCGCGGGCGTCTTCGGGGTGTTCGGTCCCGAGTCGGTCGAGAAGCCGGTCCTCGACGACCGGCCCGCCGAGGTTCTTGAGGCTCGTGGCCGCGAACTGCGCGGTCTGTGCGTCGTCGTCCGCGAGCGCCTCCGCGAGCGCCTCGACCGCGAGTTCGGTGTCCGGCTCCGCGACCCGTCCGAGGATCCACGCGGCGTTCCGCCGCTGTCGGCTCTGCTGGCCGTCGGTCAAGATCTCGACTAGCGGCTCGACCACGGTCTCGTCGTCGGCCGACTTCAGCTCGGAGACGACGCGGTCCCGAACCGCGTGGCTCTGTTGGGTCGGGACGTTCGAGAGCAGTTCGATTATCGAGTACACCGCGGCGTTGCGCACGACCGCGCTCTCGTCGCCGAGCGCCCGCGCGAGCGGCTCAACCGGTTCCGGGTTGTTCGCCTTGCCGAGCGCGCCGGCCGCGATCCGCCGGAGCGACTCGTCGGGCTCGTCGAGCAGATCCAAAAGCGCCGCGAGCGCCTGGTCTGTGCCGATGCCTCCGAGCGCGTTCGCCGCGGCTCGCCTGACGCGCGGCTCGTCGTCGAGCCGCGCGGTGAGGCCGGGGACGGCACGCGGGTCCGCGAACGTTCCGCAGGCCTGCGCGGCGCGGAGCCTGACGCGGGGGTCGTCGTCGTCGAGCGCGTCGACGAGATGCGAGAGACCGCTCGCGTCGTCGAGCCGTCCGAGCGCGTTCGCCGCGGCCATCCGCAGCTCGGGCCGGTCAGCCTGCAGTGCGCGGGCGAACTTCCGTGCGGTCACCCACTCGGCCTCCGACCCCGTCGTCCCGGTGAGTTCCGAGAGCAGCTGTTCGAGCGCCCCGTCACCGAGTTCGTCGAGCGCGTCGACCGCGGCACCGCGGACCTCCTCGTCTTCGTCGTCCGTCGCCGCGCGGAGCAGGGCGTCGACGGTCGCCTGTTCGGTCCCGTCGCCGACCTCGCCGAGGAACTCGGCAGCCCGCCGCCGCACCGCGGCGCTGTCGCTTCCCATCGCGTCCCTGAGCCGCTCGACGTTTCCATCCCGCGCGTGCTGGTACAGGGACATCAGACCCTCTCGAACACCCGCCGTCGCTTGTCGATCGGTTCGTACCGGTCCGAACGGTCCGGCGGGACGCTCTCCGTCATCCCGAGGACGAGGACGCCGTCGTCGGCGAGTGACGCCTCGAGCGTATCGAACAGCGCACCCTTGTGGTCGACGTCGATGTAGATCAGCAGGTTGCGACACAACACCACGTCGAACGGGTCGCGCGCACCGTCGCGGATCAGGTCGTGCGTCTCGAAGTTGACGAGCCGTCGGACGGCGGGCTTGACCTGAAAGGTGTCTCCGTCCTGCTCGACGTACCGGCCGGGGTCGGAGAGCGGTTCGAGCTCCGCCGCGATGTCCGTCGTTCTGGTGGTGTGGTACGTGCCGTCGCGGGCGTTATCGAGCGCCTCTTCGCTGATGTCGGAGCCGAGCACCTCGACGCGCGACTCGTCGATTTCGGGATCGTCACAGGCCAGCATCGCGATCGAGTACGCTTCACGCCCGTCCGCCGACGGGGCGGACCAGACCCGAACTCGGCGCTTCTCGTCCGTTTTCTCGCGGAGCACGCCGCGGAGGACGTCCCACATCTCGGGGTTGCGGAAGAACTCGGTCACGTTGATCGTGAGCGCGTCCATCAGCGCCTGTCGCTCCTCGTCGTCGTCGCGGAGCAGCCGCTCGTACTCCGCGTGCGACTCGGTGTCGCGACGGCGCATCCGCGCCGTGATCCGCCGGTCGAGGTACGACTCGTTGTAGTAGCCGGGCTCGAACGGCACCGTGTCGTCTATCTGTCGCAACACGCCTTCGAAGGGTGTTTCACTGCTCATAGGCTCACCACGTCGAGGACGGCAACGACGTCGCCGTCGCCGAGAACCGCCGTGCCGCTGAGGCCCGGCGTCCCCGACAGCGGTCCGTCGAGCGGTTTCACGACGACCTCTTCTTGGTCCAACACCGCGTCGCAGTGGAGCGCCACCTGTCGCGTCTCCTCGCGAATCCGGACGAGCATCCCCACGTCATCGGAGGACTCCGGAGCGTCGCCAGCGGCGTCCGCGTCGGCGACGGTCCCGCCGTCCGGCGTCGCGGCCTCGTCGGGTCCGCCCGCGGCCTCGTCAGGTCCGCCCGCGGCCGCCCCTCCCGCGGTCGATTCGTCCGGATCAGACCCGCCAACGCCGGAGCCGACCGCGGCGGCCCCGCTCTCGGCGAGCCGATCGTTCAGCCTGATCACGGGGTAGAGATCGTCTTCGTGGCGCACGATCTCGTCGCCGTGGACCTCCTCTACGTCGTCCGCGCGGGCGACCTCCGCGATCGACTTTATCGGGATCCCGTACTCGGTGCCGCCGACGTCGACGAACATCACCTTCACGATGGCGACGGTCACCGGGAGCCGGAAGCGAACGGTCGTCCCCTCGCCGGGTTCGCTCTCGACGGCGACGGAGCCGTCGAGGTCGCGCGCGGTCGTCCGCACGACGTCCATGCCGACGCCGCGCCCGGAGACGTCGGTCACCTCTTCCGCGGTTGAGAAGCCGGGATGGAAGACCAGGTCGTACACCTCGTCGTCTTCCATCGCCTCGACCGCCTCCCTGCTCTTTACGCCCTCGTCGACCGCCTTCTCGCGGAGTTGATCCGGGTCGAGGCCGCCGCCGTCGTCAGCGACCTCGATGATGACGTGGTCGCGCTCGCGCTCGGCCGTGAGCCGCACGGTGCCCGTCGGGTCCTTGCCGGCGGCCTCGCGTTCGTCTGGAGACTCGATCCCGTGGTCGACCGCGTTCCGGAGGACGTGGACGAGCGGGTCGCGCATCTCCGTGAGGATCGTCCGGTCGAGTTCGACGTCGTCGCCCTCGATCTCGAAGTCGATCCGCTTGTCGAGGTCCCGCGAGATGTCGCGGACGAGCCGCGGGAACGAGTCCGACACCTGCGAGAAGGGGATGAGCCGCATGTCCATCGCGGTGTCTTGCAGACTGGAGGCGAGCTTGTCGAGCTCGTCTAAGGCGTCGGACTGCGCATCCATGCCCTCCAGTTCCCGCCGGAGCTTGATCCGGCTCGTCACCAGCTGCTCGACGAGCCCGTACAGCTCGTCGACCTGATCGACGTCGACGCGGATCGATTTGATCTCGTCGCCAGACTTGGAGTCCGATTCGGTGCCGGAGTCGGATCCTGCGTCTCCCGCGTCTCCCGTCTCGTCGGAGTCGCTGCCGGTGTCCGCGCTCTCCTCGTCCGCGGCCGGATCGGCGTCGGATTCGGTATCGCCGCCGGCGTCCGCGGTCGCCTCCAGCGGTTCCTCGGCGGTCGCGTCCGCCTCGCTCTCGTCGTCCTCGTCGGCTCCGACGAGAGCCGTCGCGATCGACTCCACCTGCGTGAGCGCGCCGAGCCCCTCGGCGACCACGTCGGCCGCCGCGCCGCCGACGAACGCGTCGAACCCCTCGTCGTACTCGCCGTCTTCGAGCGCGGCCGGGTCGGGGTCGGTGACGAAGCCGTCGAACTGCCCGTCGAGCGCCTGCACGACGAGCGTGGCGTCGACGCCCGCCATCGCGCTCTCGCCAATCGTCACGTCCGCGTACACGACGGGCTCCGGAAGGTCCGCGACGCCCGGCGGGTGATCGGGGACGGCGACGTCGTCGGCCGCGTCGTCGCTCTCGCCCGCCTCGCCGGACGCGTCGTCACCGGCGTCAGCGTCTTCGGCGTCATCGCTACCTTCGTTTCCGTCTCCAGCAGCGGCGTCTCCAGCCGCGTCCTCGCCGCCGACGGTCCCGTGTTCTTCCATCTCGCGGAGGCGCGCTTCGAGGTCCGACGGGTCTGTCGTCACCTCGCCGGTGTCGGCGATCTCGTCGACCATCGCCTCGACGGCGTCGACCCCCTCGAAGAGGAGATCCATGACCTCGGGCGTCACCTCGCGGTCGCCCTGCCTGATCGCGTCGAGCAGGTCCTCCAGCGCGTGGCCGAACGACGAGACGTCCTCGTACCCCATCGCCGCCGCGTTCCCCTTCAGGGTATGTGCGACGCGGAACACGTCGTCCATCGCCGCGGCGTCCTCGGGGTCGGACTCGAGCGCGAGCAGCGCGTTGTTGAGGTCCGTGATCCCGTCTTCCGCCTCGGCGACGAACGCGGCGCGGTGTGAGTCCATCAGGCCTCACCCCCCACGATCGCGCCGGCGACGTCGTCGAGGTCGTGTACCTCGTCCACGCCGCCGGACTCCACCGCGCGCTTCGGCATCCCGTAGATCACGCAGGTGTCCTCGCTCTGTGCTATCGTCCGCGCGCCGGCGTCGGCCATCGCGCGGATCCCTTCGGCGGCGTCCGAACCCATGCCGGTCAACACGACGCCGACGAGCGGGTCGTCGACGACCTCGGCCGCGGAGCGCATCGTCACGTCGGCGGCGGGCGACACCGACTGTGAGTCGTCCTCGTCGAGCTTGACGCGGAGCCGACCCGCGCGGTAGCTGTCGATCCGGGTGTGGCTCCCGCCGCGGGCGACGAGCGCCTCGCCGGCACCGATCCGCGCCCCGTCGCTCGCCTCCTGTACGTCGTACGCCGAGGCGTCGTCGAGCCGGTCGGCGAAGCGCGGCGTGAACGCCTCCGGCATGTGTTGAACGATGACGATCCGGCAGTCGGCCATCGGCAGCGCCGACATGACGCGCTCGACCGCGTTCGGCCCGCCGGTCGACGCCCCGATCACGACCGTCAGCGGCTCGTCGAGGTCGCCGTCCGGTGTCGTCGTCGACGCGCTCGCCGACGCGGCTGCGCCCGCGGCCGCCGACCCGCCCGACGCGGCCGCCGTCGTGGCCGCGCTCGTCGAGCCGTCTCGGTCCCATGCCGCCGCCGCGAGGTCCGCGTCCGCGACCGACCGCACGGCCTCGACGAGCCGCTCTGACTCCCGGGAGACGCCGGTCGAGACCTCGCCGCCGGGCTTCGAGAAGAAGTCGACCGCGCCGCGTTCGAGCGCCTCGAAGGTCACCTCGGCCCCCTCGTCCGTGTGCGCTGACAGCATCAGAACGGGCGTCGGAGTCTCCTCCATCAGCCGTTCGACGGCCTCCAACCCGCCCATTCCGGGCATCTCTACGTCCATTGTCACTACGTCGGGCGTCGTCTCGGCGACCACCGACAGCGCCTCCGCGCCGTCGCCCGCCTCGCCGACGACCGCGACACCGGCGTCTGTCAATAGATCGGCGATCAACCCGCGCATGAACGGCGAGTCGTCGACGACCACCACCCGTGGTGACCCGTCGCGGCTCCCCCGCCGATCCGTCGTCCTGCTCATACCCAAAAGCGGTCGCAGAATCAGCATAAATGCACGCCCCCGCTAATCACTGCTGATAATTCAGGGGACACGGTTATTGGTGACTTCACCGCAGGAGTTCGTATGGCAGCCACGGAAGCAGACGCCGAACCGACGAAGGTACTGGAGTTCGGCTTAGGTGACGGGACGTACTGTCTGGATATCGGTGTGATAGACGAGATCGTCGACGCCGGCGAGCTCACGCGCATCCCGAACTCGCCCGATCACGTCGAGGGCGTGATGGACCTCCGCGGACGGACGACGACGATCGTCGATCCGAAGACGCTGTTCGCCATCGAGGAGGACGGCCCCCGAGAGCGGATCGTCGTCTTCGACGACGACGAGATCGACGAGGGTGGGACCGTCGGCTGGATGGTCGACGAGGTGTTCCAGGTCCGCGACGTCGCGCCCGAAGACGTCGATCAGGGAACGACCGTCGAAGACGAGGGCGTCCGCGGGATCGTCAAGTCGGACGACCGGTTCGTCGTCTGGGTCTCGCCGGACGTCGACGGCATCGACATCGGCGACGTCGCTGACTCCTCACCCGACGACGCGGGCGGCGAGTCGGTCGAAGCGTAAGCCGGGTTCGGTCGAACCGCACGGCGGCGTCGGTCGAAGCGTCGGGTGCGCCGCCGCGACGAACTGGTTGCACTCCCGCCTCGCACAGCCCGCTTTCGGCGCGTCAGTCAGACCGTTCTCACGGGTGAGAACCGGGTGCCAATCCTTATGCGGTGACCGCCGAGTCACTCGGTATGCGCGCACCAAGCGGCGTCCCCGGGTTCGACGACCTCGTCGACGGCGGGTTCCCGGAGAACCGCCTCTACGTCGTGAGCGGTCCGCCGGGCAGCGGAAAGACCACGTTCTGTTCGCAGTTCGCGGCACAGGGCGCTCGCAACGGCGAGGACGTGTTGTATATCAGCATGCACGAGACCAAAGCGGGGATCCGCCGAGACATGGGCGAGTACGACTTCGGGTTCGACCGCGCGCTCGACACCGACCGCGTCACGTTCCTTGATTCGTTCTCGTCGGACGGTCGTCGCTTCTTCGGGCTCCCGGGCGAGCGCCGGGACCACTCCGGCGTCACGAACCGCCTCACCGGATTCATCAACTCGCGCGACATCGACCGCGTCGTGTTCGATTCTACGATGCTGTTGCGCTTTCTCCTCGACGACGACGAAGACACCATGGTCCAACTGCTCTCCTCGCTGAAGCGGACCGACGCGACCACCCTCCTCATCTCCGAAATGACCGACCCGAGCGCCTACTCCGAGGAACACTACCTCGCACACGGCGTCGTCTTCATGCACAACTACCTCGAAGACGAGGGGATGCGCCGCGGGATACAGGTGCTGAAGATGCGCGGTACCGACGTGAACACGGACATCCAAGACGTCGAGTTCACCGACGGCGGGCTTCGCGTCGGTGCGGCCGCGACGGTGACGCACTAATGTACGACCGCACCTTCGGAACCGACTGGGAGGACCTCGCCCGCGAGGAGGCGGTCGAGCGCGCGTTCGCACTCGGTGTCGCCGCCGAGATCGGCCGCGCGCGCCCGGCGGAGCTGGACCGCGTGCTCGACGCGTTCGAGGGCGCGTACGACCGGAGTCTCGTCGAGCTCGCCTACGACGAGGGGCGGACGAAGGCGCTCGAAGCGGCGGCCGAATCCGACGACTCTGACCCGCAGACGGTGTGGGACGCCTTGGTCGACGGCGGCGGCACGCCCCGAGTCGCCCCCATCTCCGCCGCCTTGCCCGGCGCGCTGACCGAACTGTCGCTCACGAAGCGACCGCGGGAGGGGCCGCCGTCCTCGCTCGCGTTCCCGTCGATGCTTCGGAAGTGAATCCTCGGAAGGGTTTTACCCACCCTCGCTCCAATCAACATCAATGAGCGTACTTCCAGACGCTGTCCGGAACGCGGACAGCGTCCTCCTCAGCGGTCCGCCGATGAGCGGGAAGTACGATCTTTTCACCCGCCTGCTCGCGGACTGGGTCGACGAGCCGGTCGTGATCTCGACGGGCCGAACCGCGGAGAAGGTCCGCGCCGACTACGAGTCGATCACCGGCCGCGACGGTGACGACGTGATCGTCATCGACTGTGTCACCCACGAGCAGGGCGACAAGCGTCCGGACACCCCCTCGACGAAGTACGTCGCAAGCGCCGGGAACCTCACGGACATCGGAATCAAGTTCACGGACATCGTCGAGTCCTCGGCCGGCAAGCAGCGCGCGGTCGGCGTCTACTCGCTCTCGCAGCTTCTGATGTACTGGGACCCAGAGCGCATCTACCAGTTCACCCGCGTGCTGACCTCTCAGACCTCCGGAGAGGGCTGGCCCTTCGTCGGGGTGCTCAACTCGACCGCCCACGACGAGCAAGTCGTCCACACGCTTCACGAGCCGTTCGAAGTCGTCCTCGAAACGCGCGTCGACGGCGACGACCGAGAGTTCCGCGTCCGCGGACGCGTTGAACAGCCCTCTCAGTGGGCACCGTACTAACCGCTTTTTCGACCTCCGGTCTGCTCAGCCGATCAGATCGAACTCGACGCCGAGCGGCGGCGCGTCGACGGCCCCCCAGTAGACGAACCGGTGGGTCCCCGCTCCGAGCGGCGGACAGACGGCGAGGTCGAGGTCGGGAACCGCCGACGCGACCGCCGCCTCGTCGAGCCGTATCTCCCAGCTGTACGCGCCGGTGGTTCCGAACTCCTCTTCCGCCCGCGGGAGCTCGGCCGGCTCGCCCGTCGTCGAGCCTCTGACGTCGAGCCACCCCGCGTCCGTCTCGCGTTGAATCGCGTACGCGTACCTGCCGAGCGTCGTCGTCGCCGCGTCGCCGGTGTTCCGAAGCACGACGCGGACGGACTGCCCGTAGGTCTCTGCTGTGCCCTCGCTCGACAGTTCCAGTCGGGTTTCGGGCGCGTCGACGACCGTGCCCTCGACCGGACCGTCGATCGGCGGATCGAGCCGAACGAACGCCTCGTCCTCACAGGTCAGCGTCTCCGGCGTTCCCGCTGGTCCCTGCGGGCCGTCGCCGGCAGCGAAGTCGAGACAGCCGGCGATACCGACCGTGCCGACCGCGGCGAGGGCACCGCGTCCCAACAGCTCGCGTCGCGTGCGTTCCATACGTCTCGTGGGGACGGCACGGGTTTGAACCGCACGGCGACGCCTCCGCCGTCGCGCCGCGACGTCCGCCCTCTCCCGGTTCGGAACCGCTTTCCCGTCGGGAAGTCTGTGACCGCCCATGGAGCTGTTCGGATCCAGCGGCATTCGCGGGGTCGCGCTCCGGTATCTCACCCCGGAACTCGTGCTCGACATCGCGAAGGCGGCCGGGACGGTGTGGGACACAGACCGGGTCGCCGTCGCCCGCGACACCCGCACCACGGGCGAGCTGTTCGCCAACGCGGCCGCGAGCGGTCTCGCCGCTGTCGGCTGCGACGTCGACCGGCTCGGCGTGGTGCCGACGCCCGCGGTCGGGAACTACTGTGAGTCCGCGGGGGTCCCCTGCGTGTTGGTCACCGCCTCGCACAACCCGCCGGAGTTCAACGGGATCAAACTGGTCGGCGGCGACGGCGTTGAGCTGTCCGTCGACGTGCTCGAACGCGTCGAGCGCCGCGTGCTGGACGACGAATACGATCACGCCGACTGGCGGACCGCCGGCGCGACGACCGCCGTCGCGGGCGTCGTCGACGACTACGTCGATCAGCTCGTCGACGCGGTCGACGCCGCGGCCATCGCCAACGCCGACCTCACGGTCGCTATCGATCCGGGCCACGGCGCGGCCTCGCTTGCATCTCCCCGGATCTACCGTGAGCTCGGCTGTGACGTGTTGACGGTGAACGCGACGCCCGACGGTCACTTTCCGGGCCGGGAGTCCGAGCCCGTCCCGGAGCACCTCGCCGACCTCTCGCGGCTCGTCGCGACCTCCGAGGCCGATGTGGGGATCGCCCACGACGGCGACGCCGACCGCGCCGTTTTCGTCGACGAAACGGGCGCGTTCGTCGACGGTGACACCTCCTTTGCGGCGATGGCCGACGCCTGCCTCGCCCCCGACGACGCCGTCGTCAGCGCGGTCAACGTCTCCCAGCGCCTCGTCGACGTCTGCGCGAACAACGACGCCGACCTCGAACTCACGCCCATCGGCGCGACGAACATTATCACCCGCACGCGCGAACTCCACGCCGAGGGCACGACCGTGCCCATCGCCGGCGAGGGCAACGGTGGGGTGTTCTTCCCGCCGTATCGGCTCTCCCGCGACGGCGCGTACATCGGCGCGCGATTCCTCGAACTGCTCGCGGCCGCGGACGGCGCGCCCGCGAGCGAGGTCGTCGCCCCCTACACCGACTACCACTTCGTGCGACTCAACGTCGAGTACGAGGACGGCGACGAGCGCGACGAGATGCTCTCCGCCGCGCGAGCGTACGTGGAGACCGCCGACGCCGAGCCGAACACCACCGACGGCTACCGGCTCGACTACGGCGACGCGTGGGTGCTCGTACGCCCGTCGGGCACGGAACCGAAGATACGGATCTACGCCGAGTCCGCCGACGCCGACCGCGCCGAACAGCTCGCGATGGACATGCGAGTCGCGGTCGAGAGCGGCCGCTAGCGGGCGTTCGGCCGCTCACCGTCCGTCGTCGCCTTCTGACGAGTCCGCCCCCGGCGGATCGAGGAGCGGCGAGTCGGCGGTCGTACACTCCGGTCGACCGCAGACGCCCGCGTCGGCTCCGGCCTGCGTCACGCCGGCCGCGAGCGACTCGATCTCCCACTGCACGTCGTGACCCGTCGCCGCGTGGTCGTCGAGGGCGACGCGCGCGTCACGGAGTCGCTCGTGTTCGGACTCGAACGAACAGTCGGCACACATGACGGTGACGCGGGTGCGGTCCATGCGGTACCGGTAGGTTCGGGAGAAACGTACGGTTGTCGGTACACGAGCCGGTGGACCCGGATCCGGGACGGCGCGAGAGAACCGGCGCTACGCCGGGTCGTTGCCGCCGGTGTCGGTCCGCCAGCCGCCGGTGAGCGAGATGACCCAGAGCGTCAGCCCGGCGAGCGCGAAGACCGCGGCCATGTACGGGATGAGCGGCAGTTCGATCCCGATGAAATCCAGCACGGTCCGCATCTCGTAGATGATCACGCCGAAGATGGCGAGCGTCACGAGGAGTCCGCCGCGGCTCACGTCGAGGCTCATTTGCCCACCCCCACGAGCGCGGCCGCCACGTCGCGTGCTCCGTCAGCGAGCGGAGTCAGGGCGCTCACCAGCGCGTCGAACGCGGGCCCGAGCCACACGGGATACGAGCCGACCCCAGACCCGAGGAGCCCGCCGCGGTTGATGATCGCCGCGAGCGGGAGCGCGTACGCGAGGACGACGAGGGTGAGCGCGATGCCGACCCACAGCCGGAGGTTGTCGAGGACCTGCGGCGCGTCGTCGGGACCGGAGAGCGCCGGCGGAAGCGGGTCCGCGAGCCCGGAGACCTTCGGGTTCCCCATCGTGAGCACGAGGTTCGCGATGAACAGCACTGTCGAGACGAAAAGCAGCGTCCCGCCAATCGCGATCTGGATGTTGAGTTCCTCGAACCCGCCGAACATCATCGGGTAGTCGAAGCCGGAGTACTCCGGCTCGGCGGTCCGGCGCGGGACGCCCATGATCCCCTGCGCGTGCATGGCGTTGGACATGAGCGCCATGCCGATGAACCAGACGACGACCTGGAACAGCCCGATCGTCCGGCTGTAGATCGGTTTGTTCGAGATCTGCGGCCAGATCCAGTAGGTCGCCGCCATGAACGTGAGCGCCACGGCGGTCCCCACGGTGAGGTGGAAGTGACCGGGGACCCAGATCGTGTTGTGGATCATGTAGTTGATGTTCATTCCGGCGTTCACCATCCCGGAGAACCCGCCGGCCGCGAACATCAGCCCGGCGAGCATCATCCCGGTGAACTCCGGCTTGCGCCACGGGAGGTCCGTGAGCCAGCCGAGCAGCCCGGTGCCGCCCCGCTGACGGGCACCATACTCGACGCTCGCCACCACCGTGAACGCCGTGAGCAGGCTCGGAAGCAGTAGGAACATCGTGTTCGTCATCGAGATGAACTTGAATCCCTCCGCGATGCCGGGGTCGAGGTACTGGTGGTGGATCCCGACCGGCGTCGAGAGCAGGAGGAACAACACGAACACGACCCTCGCGAGCGGGTCGCTGAACAGCCGCCCGCCGGCGATTTTGGGTAAGACGGTGTACCAGAGCAGGTACGCCGGCATTAACCAGAAGTACACGACGGGGTGACCGAAGAACCAGAACAGCGTCCGCGTGAGCGTCGGGTTCACTTGGTCGATGAAGCCGAGCGACCACGGGAGCAGGAATATCAGCACGGACGCCGCGACCGCCGACGACGCGATGTACCACATCGCCATGGTCGTCAGCACCATGAACGTCTGCAGCGGGATCCGCTCGTCGGGGTGCTCGCGCTTCCACGCGAGGAACGTCCGGAACCAGTCCGCGCCGGCGATCCACGATCCGACGATGAACACGGCGAGTCCCGTGTAAAACAGCGGGTGCGCCTGCAGCGGCGCGTAGAAGGTGAACAACACGTCCGCGCTCATCTCGATCGCGTCGACGAAGCCGGCGAGAATGGAGATGCCGGTCATCGTCATCCCGATCGCCATCAGCGCGTACCACGTCCATGTGATCTTGATGTTGATGAGCGGCCGGTCGAGGCTCCGAACGAGCGCCCATGTGTACAAGCCGACGAGGAAGAACGTCGTGAAGCTGATCGCGAGGAACACGCCGTGTGCGGTCAATGACGTGTAGTAGTCGGTAGAGGAGATGAACCCCCGGAACACGCCGGTTCGGTGGAGCGTCTGGATGATCCCGAAGATCGCGCCGAGGGTGAGCGCGAGGAACGCCCCGAGCAGCGCGGATCGAACGATTCGCGCCTCTTCGGGGTACTTATCGATGAAGCTCCGATCGCCTTCGAGCGCCTCGCTCATTGGCTGTCACCTCCCTGTTGAGACTCGAACTCGGACTGTGAGACCACGTTGACTTTCCCCTCCATCACGTGGTGCCCAGCGCCGCAGTATTCGTTACAGAGGAGGCCGTACTCCTTTGGTTCCTCGGTCTCGACGGTGAGCGTCGAGATCTCGCCCGGAATGACCATGGTGTTCGCGTTCGTTCCGGCGACCTCGAAGCCGTGCGTCACATCCCTAGAGGTGACATAGAACGTCACCGTGCTGTCTTCGGGGACGACAATCGGATCCGGGGTGAACCCGAACTGGTAGGCGACGACGTACGCCGCGTACTCGTTTTCGCCGACCTGCTCGACGCCGGGGTTGGCGAATCGCTCGGTCTGGTCGAGGTTCTGCGAGTCGATCGGCTGCTCGTCGTCCGCCACCATCGCGATGCCCGGGCCGACGGCTCCGTACGTGACCGTACCGATGAGAAGCAGGATCAACAGGACGGAGCACGCGAGCCAGAGCTTCTCGTAGGCGTGTATGTGCATCCGTGATCACCCCACCACGACGAGGTCGCGACCGAGAAACTCGATGTAGTAGATATACACCCACGACAACACGAGGATCGCGAAGTAGATCCCGATGAGCGTGAGCGTGCCGATCGGATCGAACTCCGCGTCGTCACCGCCCACGTCGTCGACGCCGTGCGCGGTCTCGTTTTGACCCATGGGCGGGATTACGCGTACCCGGACATATACGATCGACTCGTTCTCACGATGTGGGAACTTTGCCGTTACCTATCACCCATCGGTTCCGCCTTCTCGTATGGACTTCTCGCTCCAACAGGCGCTGTTGCTCGTGTTGGGTGGGCTCATCCCCGCCGTGGTGTTCATCGCCGACCGAGCGGATTTCGTCGTGGCGATCACGCTCGTGAACGTGCTCCTCATCTGGGGGAGCCTCCGGATCGCCACCGGCGGGAGCCTCGGACCGGCCGGCGGAAGCGCGGACCCCGACGAGGCGTGACGGGTCGCGGAGCCCGCTCCGATCGGCGGCGAGCCGCATAACTGCGACCGGCCATAACGCCTAGCCGACCGTCGCCCCTCCAACCCGACGCGCGCCACCAATGACCAGTTGCACGCTCTGTGACCTGCCGACGGGAGCCGATCCCCACACCGCCGCCGACGTCGACGGCGAGTTCTGCTGTCGCGGCTGCCTCGCCGTCGCGCGCTCGCTCGACGATGTCGACGACCTCGACGAGGTCGAGGAGCGCCGGCCGGACGCGGAGCCCGACGAGGACTTCGACGGAGAGACGGCCTTCTTCCACGTCGACGGGATGCACTGTGCGACCTGCGAATCGTTCTTAGAGATGACCGCTGGCGAGCAGTCGGGCGTCGCGGCCGCCGAGGCCAGCTACGCCACGGACACGATCCGCGTCGACTACGACCCCGACGCCGTGACCGAAGCGGAGCTTCCCGACCGGCTGTCGGTCGCCGGGTACACCGCGAGCGACCGGGCGGACCCGGACCCCGACGGCGACGGTGCGGCGGTCGTGCGGTTCCTCATCGGCGGCGGATTTTTCGGGATGATGGCGATGCTGTGGTACGTCCTCTTTCTGTACCCGACCTACTTCGGTTACGACCCGATCCTCGACATCGGCGGCGTCTCGGGGACGTACCTGTTCGCGCAGGTGTGGGTGTTCGCTTCCATCGTGCTGTTTTACACCGGGTATCCGATACTCAGGGGAGCCTACGTCAGCCTCCGCGCACGCCAGCCGAACATGGATCTTCTGGTGTCGCTCGCGGCGGTGAGTTCGTACGCCTACAGCACGCTCGCGATGTTCCTCGGCCGGACCGATCTCTACTTCGACGTGACGATCGCCGTCATCCTCGTCGTCACCGCCGGTAACCACTACGAGTCGCGGATCAAGCGGCGGGCGACCGGCGTCCTCAGCGACCTGACGGCCGCGGGCGACCGCGAGGCCCGCACCGAGTCGGGCGAGACGGTTCCGGTGGACGCGGTCGAGCCGGGAGATCACCTGTTGGTCCGCCCCGGCGAGCGCGTGCCGGTCGACGGGACCGTCGTCTCCGGGACCGCCGCCGTCGACGAGGCGCTCGTCACGGGTGAGTCGCTACCGGCGACGAAACGCGAGGGCGACGCCGTGCGCGGCGGCACGGTGGTGACGGACGCGCCCGTCGTCGTCGAGGTCGGCGAGGACGCCACGAGCACGCTCGACACCCTCGTTCGCCTCTTGTGGGAGATACAGAGTTCCCGGTCCGGGGTCCAGCGGCTCGTCGACAAGATCGCGACCGTGTTCGTCCCGCTCGTCGTCGTCGTCGCGGCCCTCGCCGCGGGCGCGACGTTCGCCCTCGGCGGCTCGCCGACCGACGCCGCGCTCGTTGGGCTCACGGTGCTCATCGTGTCGTGTCCCTGCGCGCTCGGGCTCGCGACGCCGCTCGCGATCGCCGCCGGCATCCGCGACGCCGCGCGCCGCGGGATCGTGATCGTCTCCGACGCCGTCTTCGAGGACGCCGACGACGTCGACACGGTCGTCCTCGACAAGACCGGGACGCTCACCGACGGCGAGATGCGGCTGCTCGACACGGTGACGCTGGACGGACAGTCGGCTGACGCGTCCACAGGAGACACCGAGCCGGCCGCCGCCGCCGACGTCCGTCGCCGCGCCGCCGCCGTCGAGCGCGCCTCGCCGCACCCGGTCGCCGAGGCGATAGTCGAGGGCGTCGCGGCGAGCGGCGGCGGGGCGGACGATTCTGACGGCCGTCCGACGGCGACAGACGGCGGCGCGGCGGCGACGGCCGAGGCCGGAGATCTCGGGTCGGCATCGGTCCCGTCCGCCGCCGCCGTCGAGGTGACAGACCGGGGCGTCTCGGGCCGCGTCGACGACGCCGAGGTCGTCGTCGGCCACCGGTCGCTTTTCGACGGCGCGTCGTGGCGGGTTCCCGACGCGCTTCGCGAGGCCGGCGAGGCGGCCGAACGCGACGGCAACGTCCCGGCGTACGTCGGCTGGGACGGCGCGGTCCGAGGGGTCCTCGTCGTCGGCGACGAGGTCCGCGACGGGTGGGAGGCCGTGGTGGACGACCTCGCTGCCGACGGCCGGCGCGTCGTCGTGCTCACCGGCGACGCGCCCGCTGCGGCCCGGCGGTTCGAGGCGCACGCGGCCATCGACGAGGTGTTCGCCGAGGTCCCGCCGGAGGCGAAAGCCGAGACGGTGCGGCGGCTCGCCGCGACGGAGCGTGTCGCCATGGTCGGCGACGGGAGCAACGACGCGCCGGCGCTCGCGGCCGCCGACATCGGCGTCTCGATAGCGAGCGGGACCGACTTGGCGGCCGACGCCGCGGACGCCGTCTTACTCGAAGACCGGCTCTCCGCGATTCCGGAGCTGTTCGCCGTCACGCGCGGGACGAACCGCCGGCTCAAACAGAACCTCGGCTGGGCGTTCTGTTACAACGCGGTCGCGATTCCCATGGCCGTCACGGGCGTCCTCAACCCCCTTCTCGCGGCGCTCGCGATGGCGACGAGCAGCATCCTCGTGGTGACGAACTCGGCCCGTAACGTGGTCTCGGAGTGAGCCGTTAGACGCCGCGGCCTTGGAGTTTTTCTTCGTCCTTCATGTCTGCGTTCGACTGCCCTTTCATGCCCTTCCCGATCCCGCTCGCGATCTCGGCCAGCTCGTCGGGGTCGTCCCAGTTGTTGACGGCCTCGACGATGGCCGTCCCCATCTCCACGGGGTCCTCCGCGCCGAAGATACCGGAGCCGACGAAGATGCCGTCACAGCCGTGGTACATCATCAATGCGGCGTCGGCGGGCGTCGCGATGCCGCCCGCGGCGAAGTTGACGACGGGAAGCCGCCCGGCCTCCGCGGTCTCGTGGACCAGATCGCGGGGGGCACCGTGATCGCGGGCCCACGCCTCGCGCTCCTCGTGGTTGAGTCCGGTGAGCGTCCGGATCTGGTTTTTGATGGTGCGCTGGTGTTGGACGGCCTGATTCACGTCGCCGGTTCCGGCCTCGCCCTTCGTCCGGATCATCGCCGCGCCCTCGCGGATCCGCCGGAGCGCCTCGGGGAGGTCGCGGGCACCGCAGACGAACGGGGACGCGAACTCGCGCTTGTCGATGTGGTACTCGTCGTCGGCGGGCGTGAGCACCTCCGACTCGTCGATCATGTCGACGCCGAGCGACTCTAAGATCTCCGCCTCCTTGCGGTGGCCGATGCGCGATTTCCCCATCACCGGGATGGAGACCTCGTCGATGATCTCGGTGACGTTACCGGGGTCGGGCATCCGGGCGACGCCGCCGCGCTTGCGGATGTCGGCCGGGACCGCTTCCAGCGCCATCACCGCGACCGCGCCGGCGTCCTCGGCGACCCGCGCCTGTTCGCGGGTGACAACGTCCATGATGACGCCGCCCTTCTGCATCTGCGCGAAGCCGCGCTTGATCAGGTCGGTCCCCCGCTTCAGATCTGCCAGATCCGTGGCCTCTGCCATAACGGAATAGAGGGCCGCCGACCACTTAACGGGTGGCTTTCGGGCGGCAGGCGGTCGCACTGACACGGGTGATCTGGCCGCTCGGCGGCGACGCCGACGGGCCGCCGTCGACGCACCCGGCGACGCGACACAACCCCGACCCTACTCTTTCAGCGCCTCGTACGCCTGATTCAGCTCCTTGAACGCCTCCTCATCGCCGTCTTCGCCGTCCGGGTGGAGCCGTTTCGCCCGCTCGCGGTAGGTCGATCTGACCGTCTCTTGGTCGGCCGTGCGGTCGAGCCCGAGCGTCTCGTACGCCTCGCGCTCGGACATCCCGCCCGTCTGCGGCGCGCGGTCTCGCGGATCGCTCCCGGACGCCCCCTGCCCGCGACGCCCGCCGGCGGCTCCGCGGCGGGCGCGACCGCGCCCGAACCCGCCGTCGGTCGCCCCGCTGCGCTGATGCGCCGCCCGCCGGTGTTCGGCGGCTCTGGCGCGCTGTCGCGCGCGCTCGCGCTCTCTCGGGCCGACGCGCCCGGCCTCGCGCCGGACGCGGTCGCGGAGCCGGCCGCTCGCCTGGTACCAAAGGAAGTACGAGACGAGCCCGAACGGGAGGGCAACGGCCAGCAGGACGGGCGAGACGACGATCCCGGAGATGACGAGCAGGGCCGTCAGTCCGATGAACGTCGCGGCCATGCCGACCACGATCGAACGGTTCTGCACGGCGGTGATCGGGGACGCACGCGTGTAAAACTCTCGGGGGACCGGTACGGCGAAGCGGTGACGGGGGAGGGAGCGGCCGCCTCCGCACCGTTTATGCCTGCGGGCGACTCGGTTCGTGGTATGCCAACGGCGGACCGAGAGACGGTGACGGGGCTCCCGCCGGGGATCGCCGCGGCCCGCGACGAGTTGACCCCGATGCTCTCGCAGTACGCGGACCTGTGTGCCGCCCACGAGGACGCGCTCGTGTTGTTCCAAGTCGGCGACTTCTACGAGGCGTTCTGCGAGGCCGCAGAGACGGTCGCGCGGGTCTGTGAGGTAACGCTCACGGAACGCTCCGACTCGACCGGCGACTACCCGATGGCCGGGATCCCGATCGACAACGCCGGTCCCTACCTCGAAACGCTGCTCGACGCCGGCTACCGCGTCGCGCTCGGCGATCAGGTGGAAGACGCCGAACAGGCGTCCGGGCTCGTCGACCGCGCCGTCACAGAAGTGATAACGCCCGGCACGGTCGTCGAGGCCGACCTGTTGGAGTCCGGCACCACGAACTACGTCGCGGCGGTGGCCGGCGAGGTCGGGGAGGCGTCTGCCGCGTCGTCCGGCGACGCCGCGTCGGTCGGTCTCGCCGCCGTCGACGTCTCGACCGGCGAGTGTCTCGTCACCGCCGGCGACCCGGAGACGATAGCCGGGGAGTTGGAGCGGATCGCGCCGGCAGAACTCATTTCCGGTCCCGACGCGCCCGCGTTCGAGCCCGCAGACGCAGACCGGGGCTGGACGACGCACGACCACGACCCGGCGATCTTCGAGCACCGAGCCGCGACAGAGCGGCTGGAGCCGTACCTCTCGGCACCGGGTCGCCGGTTCGACACGGACGCGACGCTTCGCGCGGCGGGCGCGGTGCTCGCGTACGCCGAGTACACGCAGGGCGACGACGGGCCGCTCTCGTACGTCACCCGGATCCGGCGGTACGACCCGCGGGACCGGCTCCGGCTCGACGCCGCCGCCCAGCGCAGCCTCGAACTGTTCGAGAACCGCGGGCTGGGCGCGAGCGACACGCTGTTCGACGTCCTCGACGAGACGAACTGCGCGCTCGGTCGCCGCTGTCTGGAGCGCTGGCTCCGCAGACCGCTCGTCGACGCCGACACGATCGCCGACCGGCACGACGCCGTCGAGGAACTCGCAGACCGCACGCTGGTCCGGGAGGCCGTCGCCGACGCGCTCACCTCTGCGTACGACCTCGAACGGCTCGTCGGCCGCGTCTCTCGGGGCCGCGCCGACGCGCGCGACCTCCGGTCGCTGCACGCCACGCTCGCCGTCGTCCCGGAGCTGAAGGCGGTGCTCGCGGGCGCGCCCGCCGACGGCGACGGGCTCGCAGACGGAGATGCGCAGCCAGACGGCGATGCATCCGCGGACGAAGACGCGCCCGCCGCCGTCGACGCGTCCCTCGACCCCGATCCGCTTCCTCGGACAGAGCACCTCCGCGACCTCCGCGACCGGCTCGATGAACTCGCGGAGATCCGCGAGCTGATCGACGCGGCGATCGCCGTCGATCCCCCACAGGAGATCACCGAGGGCGGCGTGATACGCGAGGGGTTCGACGCCGACCTCGACGACCTGCGGGCGACCGAGCGCGAGGGGCGCGAGTGGATCGCGAACCTGGAGGCGCGCGAGCGCGAGCGGACCGGGATCGACTCGCTGTCGGTTGGACACACGCAGGTCCACGGCTACTACATCGAGGTGACGGACGCCAACCTCGACCGGGTTCCGGACGACTACCGGCGACGACAGACGCTGAAGAACAGCGAGCGGTACGTCACGCCGGAGCTGAAAGAGCGCGAGGAGGAGATCGTCGGTGCCGCGGAGCGCGCGGACGCCGTCGAGTACGAACTGTTCGTCGACGTCCGCGAGCGCGTCGCGAGCGAGACGGAGCGGATTCAGGCGCTCGCGGACGCGCTCGCCGAGGTCGACGCGCTCGTCTCGCTCGCGGCCGTCGCCGTCGAGGGCGGGTACGTTCGGCCCGAGATCGTCGACGACCCCGACGCGGGGATCGCGATCGAGGGCGGCAGGCATCCGGTCGTCGAGCGCGCCGAGGCGTCGTTCGTCCCGAACGACGCGACCCTCCCTCGGGGGTCAATCACCCTGATCACCGGGCCGAACATGAGCGGGAAATCGACGTACATGCGGTCCGTCGCGCTCGCGGTCGTGCTCGCGCAGACGGGCTCGTTCGTCCCCGCACAAGCGGCCGAACTGCCCGTGTTCGACCGGCTGTTCACCCGCGTGGGTGCCTCGGACGACATCGCCGGCGGCCAGTCGACGTTCATGCGCGAGATGAGCGAGCTAACGGAGATCCTCCACGATGCGGGGCCGGACTCGCTCGTCCTCTTGGACGAAGTGGGACGCGGCACCGCGACCACCGACGGCCGCGCCATCGCCCGCGCGGCCGTCGAGTTCGTCCACGACGAGCTCGGCGCGACGACGCTGTTTGCGACTCACTACCACGAACTCACCGACCTCGCGGACCGGCGCGACCGCGTCCGCAACCTCCACTTCGCCGCCACCCGCGAAGACGGGGACGTGACGTTCCTTCACCGGATCGTTCCCGGCGTCTCCTCGTCGTCGTACGGCGTCGAAGTCGCCGAACTCGCCGGCGTCCCCGCGCCGGTCGTCGACCGGGCCCGCTCGATCGTGGCCGGCGAAGACGACGGAACCCGGGCCGCAGACACGCCGGACGCGACTCTCGGCGAGTTCGTCTCGGAGAACGCCGGCGACGCGAACGCCGACGATGCGAACGTCCCGGAGCGGGATGACGCGAACCCAGACCGGTCCAGGGAGCCTCCGAACGCCGGGGACGAGAGCACGGACGTCGCCGGGGAGAGCCCGGGTCTCGTCGCCGACCTCCGCGATCTCGACATCGCGCGCATGACACCGGTCGAGGCGTTGAACGCCCTCCACGACCTCCAGTCTCGAGCCGACGACGGCGAACGCAATGACGGGTGAGGACGTCGACGCCGACTCGGACGCGTCGGCGGTCCGCCGGCTCGATCCGGCCACAGTCGACCGCATCGCGGCCGGCGAGGTCGTCACTCGCCCGGCCCGCGTCGTCGGCGAGCTGATAGACAACGCGCTCGACGCCGACGCGTCCCGCGTCGAGATCGCGGTCGCGGGCGACGGAACCGACCGGATCCGAGTCGCTGACGACGGCCGCGGGATGGGTCGGCCGGACGCTCGGCGGGCGATCGAACGTCACGCGACGAGCAAGCTCGCGCCCGACGGCGAGGTCGTCGGCGTCGACTCGCTCGGCTTCCGGGGCGAGGCGCTGGCGGCGATCGCCGACGCCTCGCGGCTCGAACTCGTCACGAGCGACGGCGGTGCGGTCGGTACGCGGATCGTGGCCGACGGGACAGACCGCTCGGGGACGGACACGGGATCGGACGACCCGACTCCGACCGTCTCGGACGCCGGCCGCGCTCGGGGCACCACCGTCGTCGTCGAGGACCTGTTCGCGACTCGTCCCGCGCGCCGCGAGTCGCTCGCGGGAGCGGCCGCCGAGTTCGCGCGTATCTCCTCGCTCGTCGCCGACTACGCGATCGCGAATCCCGCGGTCGCATTCACGCTCGACCACGACGGCTCGCGGACCCTCTCGACGCCGGGATCAGGAATCACCGACGCGCTGCTCGGCGTGTACGACCGTGAGACCGCGAGCCGGTCGACCGAGATCGACGCGAGGGCCGCTCTCGGTTCCGGAGGTGGAGACGGCTCCGGCTCTATCGAGATTTCCGGCGTCCTCGCGTACCCCTCGATCACCCGCACCTCGCGCGACCACGTCCGGATCTCGGTGAACGGTCGCCCCGTCTGTAACGACCGCCTCGCGGCCGCGGTTCGCGCCGGATACGGGCGGCTCCTCTCGGCCGACCGCGAGCCCGTCGCCGCGGTCGACGTGACGGTCCCGCCCGCCCGCGTCGACCCGAACGTCCACCCAGCCAAGCGCGAGGTCGGGCTCCGCGACGCCGATCGGGTCGCCGACGCGATCGAGACGACCGTCGCCGACGCGCTCACCGGCGCGGACCTCCGACGGCGGGACGACGTCGACACGGGGATAGAATCCGCGCTGGAGCCGGTCGGGGACGACGGCGGTGACCGCCCGGCGGCGTTCGCCGATGCGGAACCGATCGGACCGTTCCGCGACCTGTACCTCCTCGTCGAGGCCGGCGACGAACTGCTCGTCGTCGACGGCCACGCCGCCCACGAGCGGGTGAACTACGAGCGGCTCGCTCGGGCCTTCGACGGAGAGTCCGTCCCGACGGCCTCGCTCGACCCGCCGGCGACGCTCTCGCTGTCGGCCGACGAGGCCGCGGCGGCGGCGACACACGCGGACGCGCTCGACGCGCTCGGCTTCGAGACGGAGCCGTTCGGCGGCGACACGGTCAGGCTGCGCTCCGTCCCCGCGCCGTTCGGCCGGACGCTCGACGGCGACGGGTTTCGCGAGGCACTCGCCGCGCTCGCTGCCGGCGAGCGACCCCGAGACGCCCGCGAGGTGCTGCTCGCGGATCTCGCGTGTCATCCGTCTCTGAAACGCGGCGATATCGGTTCGTTGCGCCCGGACGAACAGCGGGCGCTCCTGACCCGGCTCGGCGAGTGCGACCGGCCGTACGCGTGCCCGCACGGTCGGCCCACTGTTCTCGCTGTCGACGAAGCGACGTTCGCGGCGGCGTTCGATCGGGATCGGTGAAGTCATCAGCCGCCGTGACGTCTCCGCGTCCGTCCCTCGGTCTCTCGGCCGAGAGCCGGCTCGTCACCGAGCACACACGCTATCGATCGATCCACAGGTCGGCCTCGGCGGCGGCCTCCGGATCCGGTGCGCGGACCTCGAAGCACGCGCCGTCTATCTCGTCGCCCGCACCCGGAGCGTGCTCGCCACCCACGTCGGTGTCCTCGCTCGCGATGTCTCCGATATCGACCGCGTCGTCCCGGAGCGTGACCTCCCAGCCGTGTGACTCCACTATCTCCCGGACGATGTCAAGCCCGTACCCGGTCCCGTCCTCTCGGGTTGTGACGCCCGGCTCGAACACGCGCTCGCGGTGGTCGGGATCGACTCCCGGGCCGTCGTCCGCAACGAGAAAGCCCGCCTCGGTCGCGGCCACGACGACCGTGAGGCCGGTTTGGGCCGTCGGGCCGTCCTGCCCGTGCTCGATGCAGTTCCGAAACAGGTTCTCGAACGCCTGTCGCAGTCGCCCGCGGTCGCCCCTGACGCGCGCGTCCGCGTCGACGAGCAGGGTCGCGTCGGAGCTCCCGGCGGTCCCCCACGCGTCGCGGACGACGCCGTCGAGCGTGAACTCGGTCGGCTCGTCGATGCCCGACCCCTGTCGCGCGAGGGTCAACAGCTCGGTGACGAGCTGGTCGATTCGGTCGACCGCACGCTCGCCGCGAGCGAGCGGCGTCGTGTCGTCTTTGAGCCGAGCCATCTCCATCGATGCGCGGATCACTGACAGCGGGTTGCGCAGGTCGTGTGAGACGATGCTCGCGAACCGGTCGAGCCGCTCGTTGCGGTCGGTGAGACGCCGTTCGCGGGCCTTCCGATCGCTAACGTCTCGCGAGTTGAGAAGCAGCCGACCCCCGACGTCGTCGCCGGGGAGCGACCGCGTCTGCGACTCCAACCAGACCCAGTCGCCGTCGGCGGTGCGGTACCGATACTCAAGCGTCGGGGCCGCGTCCGGGTCCGAGAGCGCATGGTAGAATCGCTCTGTCACGCGCTCGCGGTCGTCGGGATGAACGTATCCGAGCGGCGATCGACCGACGGTCGACCCCTGTTCGTACCCGAGCACCTCCTCGACCGACGGACTCTCGTACCTGACGCGACCGTCTCCGTCGACGACGGTCACGAGGTCGGTGCCGTACTCCAGAAACTGTCGGAACCGCTCCGGAAACGTCCTGTCGACGTCGACGCGACGTGCGGTGACGACACGGCCACCGAACTCGGGTGCCAGTTCCTCGTCGACGACCGACTCGACCCAGACGAAACCCCCATTCGCGTGTCGGATACGATGGGTGACGGTCCGGTCGGTCGCGACGGCAGAGAGCGCGTCCGCGACGCTTTCACGATCGTTCGGGTGCACGTACTCCAGCAGGTCGTCACCGGTCACGGCCTCTCGTCCGACGCCGATGACCCCAGGCATCGACGGCCCCGCGAACAGCACCTCACCGTCGACTGCGACAGCCATGACGAACCGGTCGGCGTCCGGAGCGATCGATCCGCCGTCGGCGCTCGACACACGCTCCGTGCGGTCGCGGTCGGCCACTGTCCGATCGGTGTGGTCTCCCGACCGACGAGACCCGTCAGAACGGGGACGATCGATACCACTGCCGGTCCCCACGTCTCGCGCTTTGTCGGTCGGTCGGAAAGTCACGCTTGCGGCAGGCTTCGTTCGACGACGCATAAATCCGCACCCTCTGAGAATCAAAGCAGATAATCAGGATCGTAGTCGACGGCGGCGAGGTCTCGTCGATTGCGGATCTGATACTCGTTTCGAACACTTGTCGCTCGCTCCGTCGCGCCGTCCCCGCCTGTCACATCTGGGATCGGGAGTCAGAAGCGTTAAACGCTCTCCGGCGATATCCCGTCGTGAGGGCGCGTAGCTCAGTGGACAGAGCACTTGGTTCCGGACCAAGATGCCGCGAGTTCAAATCTCGTCGCGCCCGTTCCGTTTCATACCGAACCGAAGCAACGGCTCTGCGCTTATGCCACGGTGACTCCGAGACGACCCGGAATCGCGCTGATTGTCGGAGTCACACCGCCGTCACCCACGCCCGATAGTCGTCGTCGAGCGCGTACACCTCGCGGAACGCGCGTTCGATGAACCCGGCCACGCGGTTCGCGTCAGACCGCGCGGTGATCACCGCGTTCGTCCCCTCGGCCTCCTCCGGACTGACGAGTTCGTCGATCCGGAACTCCGGAAACTCGCCGAGCACGCCCTTTAACCGCTCCAGTTCCGCGTCGGTACAGTCGAGTACGACCTCCGTTCCCGCAAGCTGTATCCAGGGCGGGACCTCGCCGCCGTCGGTCTCGTCGCTGTCGGGATCGACGTCGACGGTCATCACGTCGCTCGACCGCTTCCGGTGTGCGGCCGCGGCGTCCGCGAACAGCTTCAGCCGCTCCGCCTCCGTCGCGGCGTCGAATCGGGTCATGTTCTCCTCTCGGCTCCGATGCCTCTTAAAAAGCGGCCACGCAGACGACGCCTCGCGTGCAGGCGACCGTCGATCACGTCCGTTCCGTCTCCGCGAGCACGGCCTCGACGATCGACCGCGTCCGTTCCGCCTCTTTCACGCGCTCGTCGACGACGCCGCGTTCGAGGAGGGCTACCTCGGCCTCGTCGCAGGCGTCTCGGACCTCGGCCGCGCGCCGCAGTCGCTCGTAGTCGTCCTCGCGGGCGAGGTCTCGGATCGACCGCAGCGTTGCGACCGTCTCGTCGTCTGCCACCCGCGAGACGAGCGGAATGAGCTCGTCGATCTCGTAGCCGAGTTCGTCACCGCCGGCGGGGGGCCAGTCGAGCGTCAGCGGGTGGCCGTCGAGCCGATCGATGTAGGTCTGGTGGACCGCGACCGCCGTCCGGAGCGCGCCGGGATCGTCGACGTAGTGGTCGAGCTTCGAGTTCGAGTAGTCGGCGTACTCTACGAGCGTCGGCAGCGGTTCCTCGCCCGCCTCGTAGTCGGCGACGTAATCGGCGAGGTCGGTCGGCGGTACGTCGACGTCAACGAACGGGGTCCCGTCGGCCCTCTCGAGAAAAGCGAACACCTCGCGGGCGGACGCCGAGGCGTAAAACGACGCGAACGCCTCGCGCACCGACTCGTTGTACGACTCGATCGGCTCGCGGAGGCGGTCGACGTCGGCGTCGAGGTCTGCGTCGGCCATCTCGGCGACCTCGTGAAGCTCGTCGAGCCGCGATTCGAGGTCTTTTTTCGCCGCCTTCGTCTCCTTGCGGGCGATCCGGTACGCGTCGACGGCGTCGTCGTACGCGTCGAGGAGGTCGACGTACTCGCCCGCGGGGTCGAGCGCGTCGCGGGCGGCGGCGAAGTCGCTCTCGGAGAGCCGCTTCTTGTCGACCGCGTCGTCCGCGGCCTCGAACGCGTCGGCCGCGAGCGCGTCGTCGTCGACGTCCACGGCGTCGGCGAACTCGCCGCGGAACTGAACGTATGAGCCGAAGTCGCCGGTCCCGACCGCGTCTTCCTCGTACTGGTCGAGCACGCGGTGCGCTCGGCGGTAGGCGTCTGCGGCGGCCTCGACGCGGTCTCGTCCGAGACCGGCGATGCGATCCTCGATCCGTCGGAGTTCGTCGTACCGCTCTCTGAGCGTCGCCGCCGCCTCGCCCGCCTCGGCGACCCGCCCGTCGTTGACGGCCGCAGCGTCCGCCTCCGTCGCGGCGGCGTCCGCTCCCTCCGAGCCGCCGTCGGTCTCCGACGCGACCATTCAGTACACCTCGTCGGGGTCGAACACGCGGTCGCCGACGTGTTCGCCGTCGATCGTGCGGTGGAAACACGATCGGTGGCCCGTGTGGCACGCGCCGCCGTTCTGGTCGACGAGGTACAACAGCGTGTCGGCGTCGCAGTCGACGCGCACCTCCCGGACCGCTTGGGTGTGTCCCGACGACGCGCCCTTGTGCCACAGCTCGTCGCGAGAGCGCGAGTAGTAGTGAGCTTCGCCGGTCTCGCGGGTCCGTTCGAGCGCCTCCGGCGAGACGTACGCGAGCATCAACACCTCTCCCGAGTCGGCGTCCTGGGCGATCGCGGGCACGAGCCCGTCGTCGCCGAAGTCGACGTCGATCGGCCCGGCCGAGTCCGTCTCGCTCCGGTCCGCCCCGCCCCGGACGGCCTCGTCCCGGTCGGCGTCTCCGGTGTCCGCGTCGACATCGCTCATGTCTCGCCGGACGCGCGGATGTCGAATAGGCCTTTTGTCTGTCTCCGCCGTCGGAACGCGCCGTCGCTCACTCCAGCCGCAACACCAGCGCGTCGCCGTCGTCGTACGCGTCCGCCCGGCGGTCGACGACCGAGAACCCGAGGCTCTCGTACAGCGCGAGCGCGGCCTCGTTGTTCGGGTGCGCCTGCAGCGTCACGGGGCCCGACGCCTCGCGGACGACGGCGCGGAGCAGTTCGCTCGCCCGCCCCTCGCGACGACAGTCCGGGGCGACGACGAGCTCCGCGATGTGGACGCCCGATCGGTTCGGCGCGTCGACCGGCAACAGGTATCCCGCGACCCGCCCGCCTGGCCCGGCGTCGCTGGCCGGCCCGCCGTCGCTCGCCGACCCGCTGTCGCTGGCCGGCCCGCCGTCGGCGAGGCTCACTCGAACGGCTCCCACCGCGAGCCCGTACTCCAGCAGGTCCGGGCTCGGCTGGCGGAGGCGCGACTGTAGCTCGCGGATGCGGCCGGCGTCGGCGGGGCGCGCGGCGCGGACCCGAGACGTCCCCGTGCGTCCGGACCCGGACGACGGCTCCGAGTCGCCGCCGCGGTCGCGTCCCGTCATCGCAGCACCACCGCCCAGAGCGTCACCGCGGCCGCCGCGCCCGAAAGCGTCGCGAGGAAGTTGACCGCCTGGTTTCCGACCGCGTCGCCCTCGACCAGCGCGCCGAGGAGGCTGTCGACGGTCATGCCGACGACGCCGGCGCAGACGACGACCGCGCCGCCCACGACGGGGTCGCCGAGCGGCATGCCGAGCGCGGCGAGCCCGCCGACGAGGAGCCCGCCGGTCCCCCCGGCCACCTCGCCCTGCCACGTCACCGCGCCGTCCGTTCCCGGCTCGACCCGTCGCAGCGTCGTGACGAGCCGCGGACCGTCGTACAGCCCGCCGATCTCAGAGGAGAGGGTGTCGGCCATCGCCGTCGCGGTCGCGCCGGCGAACGCGAGCGCGAACGGGGCCGCCGGCGCGTCGACGTGCGCCGTCGCCGCGTAGCCGACGACCGCGGCGAGCGCGACGGCGGAGTTGGCAAGCACGTTGCCCGTGCCGCGAGCTCCCTCGTTCTCCTGTGCGACGCCGCGGTCCGCCTTCTCGTCGAACCGGTACTTCGAGGCGAGCCCGCCGACGGCGTAAAACGACATGAGCGTGAGGAACCACCCGACGCCGCCGAGCACGACCGCAAGCAGCGCGGAGAGCACGCCGGTCAACATGCCGGAGACCGACGCGGTGCCGAGCGCGACGGAGACGTAGCCGAGCGCGACGGTCACGCCGAGCCCGAAGGCGACGAGCGCGACAGTCACGCCCGGATCGAGCGCGATGAACCCCCAGACGGCGAAGGAGACGAGGATGACCGTGATGTGTGCGTCGCGGGCGAACACCAGCGACCGGACGAGCGCGGCCGTCAGCGCCGCGACCGCGGCGAGGAACCCGACGCCGGGGAGCGTCGCGGTGACGCCGCCGACGGCCGCGCCGAAACTGTCCAGTCCGCTGGTCTGAACCAGCACGCCGACCTGTCCGGCGACTGCGCCTACGGTGCCGCCGGCGACGTAGCCGGCGACGAGTGCGAACTCGTCTGTCGACCGGGAGCCGACGAGTTCCCGGCCGAGGCGGCCGCCACCGACCGCGAGGGTCGCCGCGGCGAACGCCGAGTGAGGAAGCGGGGCGCGGGGGAGGGAGGCGAACAGCGCGAGTCCGGCCGCGGCGAGCGAGAAGGCGACGAACCCGTAGAGCCGCTCTTCGTCCCGGTCGCCGGGGAGTGCGAGCGTCTCGAACCACTCCCCGTCGCGGACGCCGAAAAAGGCGAGCCCGGCGACGGCGAGAAACGGCACGAGCGCGGCGTCGCCGAGCGCCGGAGCGAGGACCGCCAGCGCGGCCACCGCGGCGAAGGCGCTCGCGCGTCGGAGCCTCCGTGTCACACACTCGGCTACCCGGGACGCGCACTTAACGGTCCCGACAGCGGTCGACTCACCGCGGCGGCGGTCGCGGGCGACGACGAGCGCCCGGGCCGGACTGCGGGCGCACCGTCGACAGTCAGACCACTCAGTACCGATACTCGTTGAACTGCACCGCGTGCCCCTCGATGATCCGGACGGACCGCTCCGGGTCCTCGCCGTCGTCTCTCGCGTCCTCGTGTGTGTCTCTCACACTCATACGGTAGTCGAAGTTGGAATCCAATATAAACGTTACCCACATGGCGAAAGTGCGACCGGAGCGTGCCGTCGGCGGATCCGCCGTCGGCGTGTTCGTCGTGGCGGTCAATCCGTGGTGGAATCGACGGTTTTGTCGTGGCGGTCGATCCGTGGTGGAATCGACGGTTTCGTCGTGGCGGTCGATCCGTGGTGGAATCGACGGTTTCGTCGCGGCGGTCGATCCGCCCCGGATCAGTCGAGCACTCGGTCGATCTCTCCGAGATCGTCGAGCACGTAGTCGGGCGAGACGGCGGCGTCCGCGACGTCCGCTTCGTTTGTGATCCCGGACAGCACGAGGGCGGTCGTCATTCCCGCGCGCTCGCCGAGCGCGATGTCGGTGTTGAGACGGTCGCCGACGACGAGACACTCCTCCGGCGGATAGGGGAGTCGCTCGCGGACCATCTCGATCGCGGGATCGGAGGGCTTGCCGAGCACGACGTCGGGCTCGCGCTCGGCGACGCCCGCGATCGCGTTGATCACGGCTCCGGACCCGGGAATGTCGCGATCGGGTGCGGGTATGACGACGTCCGGATCCGTTCCCACGAACGGAACCCCACGCTCTAAGGTCCACAGCGCGGTACACAGATCGTCGTAGTCGAACTCCCGGTCGACGGAGGCGACGAGCGCGTCCGCCGCCGCGGGGTCGTCCGTGGTGGTGAGTCCGGCGTCGGCGAACTGAGAGAGCAGCCCCGGGTCGCCGATGCACAACAGATCGTCTGCTCCGTGGTGCTCCCGGAGGTACCGCGTCGTCACCGTCCCGGCGGTGAACACCTGTTCCGCGTCGATGGCATACCCCGCGGCACCGAGGCGGTCGACGTACGCAGCGGGCGTCTTCGTCGGGTTGTTCGAGACGAAAAGCGTCTCGATGCCGGCCGATCGCAGTCGTTCGTACCCCGCCGGTGCGCCACCGATCGGATCGTCGCCTCGCACGACCGTCCCGTCCACGTCGAGGACGGCTCCGCTGAATGACATGGTCTCCGTCGGGTCGCCACGACCCTATTTGTGTCGTCGTCGCGTCTACCGCGCATGGAGCACGCCGAGTACGTCTACACGAGCGGCATGACCGAGGCGGACGTCGACGATCACTTGCGGGCGGGTCACCACGGCGTCCTCGGACTGGCACGCGACGACGACGCGTACGCCGTCCCGCTGAGCTACCACTACGACGGCGAGCGGCTCCTGATCCGCGTCAGCGGCCACGACCGCGACAGCGAGAAGCGACGGTTCCTCAACGCGACGGACACCGCCACGTTCGTCTGTTATGACGCGTCGGCGGACGCGTCGTGGAGCGTCCACGTCCGCGGACCGATACGAGAGTGGGACGGCGACGTCGGCGAGGCGACCCTCAACGAGTGGTTCCCGCCCTTTCGCCTGTTCGACGAAGCGGTCGAACAGGTCGCATTCACGCTGTACGCCCTAGAGATGGAGACCGTCATCGGTCGGCAGACGACGCGAGAGTGACGACGCGGTGGGGCCTCTGTCCCAGATCCGATACCGCTAACGCGTTCGGGATAACGGAAGCATAAAGCGGCACGACTCCGTATCGGTGTCTACTGTGACGACGACCCAGGTGACCCTCGTCCAGATCGACAACTACGGGCCGTGGACCGTGACCCCGGAGCCGCGTCGCGAGATGGACCTCCAGACGCTTCAGTCGCGGCTCTTCGCCGACATCGCACAGTTCGTCGGCCACCGCGACGCGTACGTCTTCTTCACGCGCTTCGACAACATGATCGCGGTGACGAACGGGGTCGACGACGCCGCCCACGCGGCGCTGCAAGAATCGATCGGGAACCGCTATCCGGTGAGTATCAGCCTCGGGACCGCGGTCGCGGAGCGCCCGGTCGACGCCCTCACGGCGGCGAACCACAGGCTCCAGACCGAGGGGAGCGCACAAGACGAGAGCCGGACCGAGGTGCTCGCCGGCGAGTATCTCACGGAGACGACGGACACCGACCTCCAGATCGCACACTTCGACGTCGTCGACGTCACCGGAAAGTACACCGACCAGATCAACGAGTTCGACACGTTCATTAACGTCGAGCGGGCGTACGCCTCGCTGATGCACTATCTCCGCGAGACCCATGGGGCGCTTTCGTTTTTCGTCGGCGGCGACAACATCATCTCCGTCTGCCCGGACCTCCCCGAACGCGCCTTCACGGACGCGGTCGCACACGTCGAAGACGACGTGGGCGTTGAGCTACAGGTCGGTGTCGGCAGCGGCGCGTCCGCGCACGAGGCCGGCTTTGCGGCCAAACACGCGCTCGAAGACTGCCGCCGTGACGGGACGAGCGTCGAGCTGTTCGCCGCGCCCGCGATCGGCGACTGAGACCGACGCGGTCTCGTCGGCGTCGCGGCTCGGTTCGCTCGCCGCCGGGGTCAGAATATCTACTCTGATAATTGGGGTGTAGCGTTTTTATACGCATCTGGAGAACGACCGAACAACATGTCCGAGGATATCGTATTCGTCTGTACCGCAGACGGCTGTGATGCTGGGCCGTGGGAGGGATCTCACGACGCGATGGCCCACTGCGCCGAGCATTCCGGCCACGGCTACACGGGGCACCCCCGGTCTGACGTGACGGACGTCATTCCGGCGACGGCGACACAGAAGCGCGACAATCGGAACCTCCAGCACAAGGGACATCCCCAGGGTGCGCTCGCTCAGGACGACTGAGTCGCCCCTCGACGCGCCGAGCGCGGATCGGTCCACTCGGTGAGCGTACGACTACGCCGTCTCGTCGAACAACCCGAGGTCGTCGGCGACGAGGTCGGCGAGCTGGTCTTTCAGGGCCGGATCGACCTCGGCCACGTCTTCTCCGTCGTGTTTTCCGTCGTTGTGTCTGGTGAGTGCCCCTTCGACGTCGGACAGCGGGACGCGGGTCTCCGTCTCGCACTCGGTGCACACGATCGGGACGGACGGGTCGTCACTGGGCATCGTCCGGGTAGTTGCGGGTGCCCGGTATCAACCTTCGGGAGCGCGGACGACACGGGACGCCGGCGGCGGCGACGACGCGCCGCCACCGTCACGACCGCGGCGCGTCGCGTGTGCCCGTCGCGCGCTCGTTCGGCCCGCGTTTCCGTCAGCCGAGACGACTCACAAACCCCTAAGTCGCGGCGTCCCAAGACGACGTATGGTCGAGGCACCACAGACCGAGGAGGGCTGGTTCGCGCTGCACGACTTCCGGTCGATCGACTGGGACGCGTGGCGTGACGCCCCCGAACGCGAGCGACGCCGGGCGATAGAGGAGGGGATATCCTTCCTGAACCACCGCGAGCAGGTCTCGGACGCCGACGAGGGCGACTCCGGACTGTTCTCCGTGCTCGGACACAAAGCCGACCTGCTTTTCGTTCACTTCCGGCCGACCCTCGACGATCTCTCGGCTATCGAGCGTCGGTTTGAGGACACGGCGCTCGCGCGGTTCACCGAGCGGACGACCTCGTACGTCTCCGTCACCGAGGTTTCAGGCTACGTCTCTGACGAGTACTTCGAGGACCCCGACGCCGTCGACGAAGGACTTCGTCGCTACATCGAGGGGAAACTCACCCCGGAGATCCCCGACGACGAGTACGTCTGTTTCTATCCGATGAGCAAGCGCCGCGGCGAGGAGTACAACTGGTATGACCTCTCCTTTTCAGACCGCGCCGATCTCATGGCCGACCACGGCGACGTCGGCCGCGAGTACGCCGGCAAAATCAAGCAGGTGATCGCCTCCTCCGTCGGCTTCGACAGCCACGAGTGGGGGGTCACGCTGTTCGGCTCTGATCCCACGGACATCAAAGATATCGTCTACGAGATGCGCTTCGATCCCGCCTCCTCTCGATACGGCGAGTTCGGCGACTTTTACATCGGGCGGCGGTTCCCGCCCGCCGACCTCGGCGCGTTCCTCGCCGGCGAGACGGTGCCGACGGGCGACGGTGAGGACGGCGGCGCGCACGGCCACCGCGGTGAGGGGGGCCGCGGCGGGGGCCACCACGGCGACGACGGCGGTCGCGGCGAGGGCCACGACCACTCCGGTGCCGGGGGCGGCTCAGCGCACGGCGACCACCCGCACGGCGAGGAGAGCGGGGGCGGCTCAGCGCACGGTGACCACCCGCACGGCGAGGAGAGCGGAGCGCACCACGGCGGCGAACAGGACGCGGACGACGGTGTCTCGGACGAGGAGATCCGCGGCGAACTCGCCGACCTCGACATCTACGCCGGGAAGCCGCACGGCGAGGACGTGTACGCGACGGTGCTGTACAGCGAGGCCGACGTGGACGAGCTGTTCGACGAGGTCGAGGGGCTCCGCGGCAACTTCGACCACTACGGCACGCATGTGAAGACGGCCGTCTACGAGGGCCGCGCGACCGACCGCGCCGCCGTCGTCTCCATCTGGGATACGGCCTCCGCGGCGGAGACCGCCGCCGGCTTCCTCTCGGAGCTTCCCGGGATCGTCGCCCGCGCCGGCGAGGAGTCCGACTTCGGCACGATGGGGATGTTCTACACCGTCAAGCCCGACTACCGCGAGGAGTTCGGCGACACCTTCGACGACGTCGGCGAGATCCTCGCCGAGATGGACGGTCACGTCGAGACCGACCTGCTGTCGAACGTCGAGGACGAAAACGACATGTTCATCGCCAGCCAGTGGGAGGCGAAGGAGGACGCGATGGCGTTCTTCGGCTCCGACGAGTTCCGCGAGACGGTCGAGTGGGGCCGCGAGGTCCTCGCCGACCGGCCGCGACACGTCTTCCTGGCCTGAGACGGCGTCCGACCGCCGGGTTTTAGGTGTCGCTGCGGCGAACGCTCGGCTATGTTCGACACGATCGTGGTCGCGACGGACGGCTCCGACAGCGTCCGGCGAGCCGTCGACGTCGCGGTCGACATCGCCGCGCGGTTCGAAGGGGAGGTCCACGCCGTCTACGTCGTCGACAGCGGCGAGGTCGAGTCCACGCCCGACGAGGTCCGCGAGGACCTCCGCGACGCGCTCGACGATCACGGCGAGTCGGCGCTCGCCGAGGTTGAAGACGCCGCCGCCGCCCGCGACCCCGAACTCGACGTTACCGTCGACGTGCGCGAGGGGCGTCCCGCCGCGGAGATCGCCGGCTACGCCCGCGAGGTCGACGCCGACGTCGTCGCGATGGGGACGCGCGGGCGACACGGCGAGAACCGCTTTCTCATCGGCTCCGTCGCGGAGCGCGTCGTCCGGACCTGCCCGGTTCCCGTCCTCACCGTGCGCCAACTCACGGACGAGGACCCCCGACGGACGACGATCTGAGAACCCCACGCGACGGCGATCTGACCGAACCCCGAGCGCGTCCGATCCGAGAGCGGCGGAGTTTTCCCGTTCCCGCTCGCCTCGTCGGTATGGACGACGATCTCATCGACGAGGGGGACACGCCCCGGTCCCGGTACACGCGCCTGCCCGGCAAGGGGTTCTTCTACCCTGATTCGCTGGACGAGGAGCGTGCCGAGCGGCGGGCAGAAGAGGCGATCGAGGGCAGCGAGGCGGTCGTCATCGCCGACGGCGACGCCGACGGGCTCGCCTGCGCGGCGATGATACGGGAGGCGTACGACGCCGCGCTCGACGTGACCGACTTCGAGGCCGCCATCGCGGCCCGACTGGCGGACGGCGACGACGGTGACGGGGAAGACACCGGAGACGACGCGGACGGGGAAGGCGGCGACGAGAGCGATGCCAACGATCCCGAGAGCGACGCCGACGATCCGACGGCCGACGCCCACGCCGAGTCGCCGGTCGGACTCGTTTCGGCGGGTCCCTACTCGATCGACACGTCGTTGGAGCGCGTGCTCGCGTACGCCGACGACGGGATCGATCTCTTCGTCTGTGACCTCTGTCCGGACGACTACGAGTGGATCGCAGAGCCGCTGGAGGCGCTCGCGGAGACGACCGACTCGATCCGCTGGTTCGACCACCACCAGTGGGACTCGGCCACCGCCGAGTCCGTGCGCGACCTCGGCGTCGACCTCGTCGTCGGCGAGTCCGACGAGGAGTGTACCGCCGACGTGGCCCTGCGCTCGCTCGACCACGCGTTCGACGAGCGCTTCTCGGAGCTGGCGGCAGTCACCCGCGACCACGACCTCTGGATCAAGGAGGACCCGCGATCGGACGACCTGGCCGACTACTCGTACTGGGCCGGCGGCGAGGAGTACGCGACGGTCGTGGGAGCGTACGGGGCCGACCTCCCCGAAACGGTGCAGGCGTTCGTCACCGAGCGGCGCGTCGAGAAGGAGGCGCGGATCGACGCCGCCGTCGCCCGCGCGGTCACCCACGAGGTCGGCGACTGGACCGTCGCCGTGACGTACGGCCGGTGCTCGCAAAACGAGGTCGCGGAGACGCTTCGGGAGGAGGGCGCGGACGCGGCCGTGATCGTCAAGCCGGCCGGCTCCGCGTCGATCCGCGGCTCCGAGGATTTCGAGCACGCCCACGAGGTCGCGGGGAAGGTGAACGGCGGGGGCCACCCGCAGGCGGCCGGCTGCAAACCCGACATCTACGACGATATGCTGGATTACGCTCAGCACTGGACCACGGAAGGACAGGCCTGCAAGCGCGTGATCCTCGCGGCGTTCGAGGCTGTCGCCGAGGAGGTCGGCGAATCGGAAGCCGAGGAGGTCGGCGAATCGGAAGCCGAGGAGGTCGGCGAGACGAACGAGGCGGCGGACGAAGCCGACGACGACGGCTCGGAGTAGGATCGCTTGCGTCGCCGCCCCTGCGACGCGGACCGTTCCGCGGGTGACACCCGCGACATCCAGCGACGCGGAACCGCACCTTGATACCGTCCCACCGTCCTCCTGTAGCCAATGGCCGACATTCTCGTCGCCGGCGAGACGCTCGTCGACCTGCTCCCCGATTCGGGCGAGACGCTCCGCGATGTCGACGGCTTCAATCACCGCCCCGGCGGTGCGCCCGCCAACGTCGCCGTCGGACTCTCGCGGCTCGGTGCCGACCCGGCGTTCTGGACTCGGATCGGAGCCGACCCATTCGGCGACTTTCTCGACGAGACGCTCGGCGACGAGGGGATCGACGCCGCGCACGTCGAGCGCGTCGCGGGTAACACGACGCTCGCGGTGGTCTCTCCACCGGGCGTCGACGACCGACGATTCCGGTTTTACGGCTCCCGTGACGTGACATTCGGATTCGATCCGGACGCGATACCGACCGCCGCGCTGGACGACTGCTCGTGGGTCCACCTCGGCGGCGTCGCCCTGACGCACCCAGACGGCCGCGCCGCGATGCGAGCGCTGGCCGCGGCCGCCAGCGACCGCGACTGCACCGTTTCGTTCGACGTCAACTACCGCCCGGACCTCGTGGCCGACGGGGACGGTGAGGCGGTCCGCGACGCGGTCCGGTCGATCCTCGCCGACAGCGACGTGGCGTTCGCGAGCGACGAGGACGTCGAGGCGGCGGGGCTCTCCTCTCGCCAAGGCGCTGCGCTGGGGCGTGACCTGCTGGAGTTCGGACCGCACACGGTCGTCGTCACGCTCGGTGCGGCCGGCGCGCTCGCCGTCGGGTCGCCCGAGGCACCGTGGGGCGACGTGACGGCCCGACACGACGGTTTCACCGTCGACGCCGTCGACGTGACGGGAGCGGGCGACGCGTTCACGTCGGGGCTGATCGCTCGACTCGCCGCGGGCGTCACCGACCTCGACGCGGCGCTCGGGTTCGCGAACGCGACCGCCGCGCTCTCGGTACAGGGCCGCGGTGGAATGACGGCGCTCCCGACACGGGAGGCGGTGGAGGCGTTCCGCGCCGAGCGTCGATAGATGGGAGAGTAGCCCTCTCGATAGACGTGGGGCGCGCGGCTATCGCGGCGGGCCGTCGTTTTGGTACCGGTCGGGGAGGTACGGCGTCGCCGCCGCGGGCACGAACGAGATCGCGTACGCGGCCAGTTCGGCGAGGTGGCGGCGGAGCGCGGTGTACACGACGGCGACGGCCAGCGTCGCGGCCACGACTACGCGGAGCGGCCCGTCGAGGAGGGCGAGCAGGGGCAGCGACAGTCCGACGGAGAGCGCGAGGTCCTCGACCGCGCCGTCGTACCTGACGCCGCGGCGCGGCGCGACCCACTGCCTCCGGTAGTGGTCGTACACCGCGCGGTCGGAGTTCCCTTCCCACGGACGGAGTTCCAGTCCTCCGCCGTACATGTCGGCGAGGCTGTGGACCGCAGCGCCGAGTGCGAACAGCGCGAGCGTCACGGTGAGCGCGGAGGGAGACACGAGTGCGGCGACGACGGCGACCCCGGAGGCGGCAGTGTAGTAGACGGGGTAATGGAGCGTCTTCCGGTGGCCGACGTACATGTCGAGGTCCGGGAAGAGTCCGCCGAGAAAGCCCGCGATAAACCCGATGGTCGCGAACTCCGGGGCCACGCGGACCAGCGGCGCGGCGAGCAGCATCCCGCCGAGCATATGTGTCGGAAGCATCATCGTGTCCGTATTGAAGCAACGAAAACACATGAACGTATCGCCGCACGCGAGTGTCACTCTCTCGTGTGCATCGATATCTCGAGACATACGGTCGTCGCGGCGCGCTTATGTCGTTCGGCGCGCGTGAACGGATATGCTCATGACGCCGGGACCGACCGCGGTCCCCGAGCCCGTCCGCGACGCGATGAGCCGCGAGCTGATCAACCCCGACGTCGACCCGGAGTTCGACGCGATCTACGCCGACCTCGTCGACCGGCTGAGTCGGGTGTACGGCGTCGCGGACGGTTCCACCCCCGCCCGCGACGTCGCCGTCCTCGGCGGCGAGGGGATCCTCGGCTTGGAGGCCGCGATAGCCTCGCTCGTCGAGCCCGGTACCGAGGTGGTGTGTCTCTCGAACGGGCTCTACGGCGACGGCTTCGCCGACTTCGTCGAGTCGTACGGCGGCGAGGCGACGCTCGTCTCGGCGGCGTACGACGAGCCGCTTCCCCTCGACGACCTCGACGCCGTCCTCGCCGACCGCG
Organism: Halorubrum sp. BV1; assembly: GCF_000746205.1. Taxonomy (NCBI): domain Archaea; kingdom Methanobacteriati; phylum Methanobacteriota; class Halobacteria; order Halobacteriales; family Haloferacaceae; genus Halorubrum; species Halorubrum sp. BV1. Next base: position 677,054 of record NZ_JQKV01000002.1, on the reverse strand, counting down.
ACCGCGCGTTCGACCTCGCGACGATGGTCCACTGCGAGACGCCGACGGGGACGCTCAACGACCTCGCCCCCGTGCTCGACCGCTTGGAAGCGGCCGACGGAGAGATTCTCACCGTCGTCGACGCTGTCTCCTCGCTCGGCGGCACGCCCGTCCCCACGGAGCGGATCGATGTCTGTCTCGGGGCCTCCCAGAAGTGTTTCAGCGCGCCGCCGGGACTCGCCACCGCCGCGATCAGCGATCGCGCGTGGGCCGCGATGGAAGCGCGCGACTCCGACTCGCTGTACACCAACTTCCTCCCGTGGCGCGACACGTCAGAGGGGTTCCCGTACACCCACCTCACCACGAACGTCGTCGCGCTCGACGAGGCGCTCTCGCTGCTGCTGGAGGAGGGGCTCGACGAGGCGAACGCGCGCCACGAGGCGGCCGCGGCCCGCTGCCGCGAGCGCGGCGCTGTACTGGGGCTCGACCCGTATCCCGACCCGGAGCGTAGTTCGCCCACGGTGACGGCGTTTCACGTCCCCGGACGCGCCCCGGCGCTTCAGCGCGCGCTCCGCGAGGACCACGACGTGACCGTCGCAACCGGGCTCGGCGATCTGGCCGACGACATCCTGCGCATCGGTCACATGGGACACAACGCCCGGACGGAGCGCGTCGACGAGGCGATGGACGCGCTCGCCGCCGTCCTCGACGAATAGGAGAGCTACGGAGTCAGCGCTCGTCGACGTGTCTGACCTCGCTCGCGACGCCGCGCGTCGAGTCGACCATCTCCGGGCCGGACATCTCGGCGCGGCCGACCGCGAACGCCTTCGGCCCCTCGATGACGACCTCGTCGCCGACGCGTATCTCGTCGTCCGCGTCGACGACGCCCGGCGCGAGCACGGAGCCGTGCGGGACGAAGGCGTCGATCTCGACGCGCTTGGTGGGCGCGTCGCTCGCGAGCCACCGGCGCGCGCCGGCGAGCGTAAAGGAGAGGGTACCGTACTGGGGCACCATCGTCGCGAGCTGCTCACCCGGCTCGCCCTCGCGGCCGGCGTCGGGGTCGTCGCCCCACACCTGAAGTTTCGGGTAGCGGCCGGTGGTGCGGATGTCGGCCGCGCCGTCTCCGCCGTGCGCGTCTCCGGTCCCGCTCGCGTCGCCGCCGAACAGCTCGTCGCCCGCGCCGTCGCCGAGGAGGTAATCGGCTATCGCCCGAACGGTGTTGTGCTCGCGCTCGCGCTTGCTGTAGGCGGGCTCGCCCTGAAGGGCGGCGTTCAACTCCCCGAGCGACTCGTCTCCCGTCGGGTGGCCGACGCAGGTGTACTCGAAGGAGACGTCGGTCGCGGGGTCGCGCTCGACGCGCTCGCAGATCTCGCGGTAGCCGCCGTCGGGGACGTGCGCGATCACCCGTGAGTAGTCGTTGCGCGTGAGATAGCGGCGGAGAACTTCCGCGACGAACGCGATCTCGTCTTCCGACCAGTCGCCGGTGACGACCGCGTCGTAGTGTTGCGCCGGGTACGTCGTCTCCAACTCTTGGGGCACCACGCCGATCGGCGAGGTCATCGAGACGGTGTGGCCGCGCCACTGTATCGCGTCGTGGAACTGGCGGTGACTCTGCGAGTCGCTATACGGCTTGGTCGCCGAACAGGGCACTAACACGAGCGGCTGGTCCGAAAAGCGGTTCCGGTACCGGCTCGTCACGCGGTCGGCGAACCGCTGGATCTCGACGCGGTCGAGCGTCTCCGCGCTCGCGGCCGTCACCTCCGCGTCGCGCATCAGCGGCGTCCGTTCTTCGAGGTACGACCACTGGTCGTCGAACTCGCGGAACGCCGCCGTGAGCCACTGCTCGTGGCGCGTCTGTCCCTCGATGTAATCGCGCAGGCGACCCGACCGGATCCGCTCGCGGACGCGCCGAAGCTCGGCCCGCAGGGCGGTTTCGTTGTGATCGGCACAGTCCGCGCGGGTGAACGACTCGCGGGACTGCGCGCAGGCCGGACAGGCGCAGGGCAGTTCGTCGAGGTCTTCGAGGAAGTGTTCGGCGTCACTCGTGAGGTACATCCCCTGCGTGCCCTTCGTCCGCGCGAGCGACGCGTCCACGAGGTCGACGCCGGCGTACGCGAGGAGCGCAACGTTTCGCGGGGTCGCGACGCCGGAGAGGCCGAGAGCGGTGTCGGCCGGCAGCGCCGATTTCGCCCGCACGATGGCGTCTCTGAACGCTTCGCCGTGGCCGACGAAACCGCTCGCGTCCGCGAGCAGGTACGCGTCGACGCCGATATCACGGGCGCTCTCGCTGTCGACGACGGCCGCAGCCGGGAAGTCGACGTCCGGGTGCTCGACCGCGAACGACTCGCGCACCTCCCCGCGGGTGCCCGCCGGGAACGCTCGGTGCGGCAAGAGGGTGAGCGCGTCGTCGTCGCCGTCGGGCACCTCGCGGTCGGCGGCCCAGAGGCTCCCCGCGTCCGTGAGGAACGGGTCCGCGAGCGCGGGCGTCGTCACCGGCTCGGCGAGACGAAGCTCCCCGAGCCGGGCCGCGCCGTCGCGTTCGTGGACCTCGAAGTACTCGGTCATACGCCTCCTCGCGCGGGGACGGTCAACTCTCTTGTGTTCCGGTCCGATCTCTCCGCTCGCGTTCCAGTCCGGTTTCATCCTCCGCGTTCCGGTCCGGTTTCATCCCCTGCGTTCCGGCTCGGCCTCGTGTCCGACACCGGCGGAGCAAACGTTATCCCTCCCACCGACTTCGCCGTGACCGATGAGGAACCGGTTCGACACGCGGGAGGCGGGCGCGGATCGACTGCGAGAGCTACTGGAGGCGCTCGGGGTGACCGCCCCCGATCAGGTCGCCGAGACGCCGACGGGCGGCCCGGCGAGAGTCGCCGCCGCCCTGTTCGTCTCGCTCGCCGGGTTCGCGCTCCTGATACCGAACGTCACTCCGCTCGCGACCGGCGGCGAGCCGCCGATCGGGATCGCCTTGTCCGTGCTGGGGACGGTGCTGTCGCTCGCGTTGATACTCGTCGGCGCGCTGTTGTACCGGAGCACCTTCACGACGCGAAACGCCGTTCGGATCGCCGTCTGGAGCCTGTTCGGGATCGTCGTTCTCGGCGGTATCATGGCCGGCGTCCTCCGGTATCAGGCGGCGCTCGGCTCGCCGATGATCGCGCCGACGTTCACGGTCGCGAAGGTGCTCGCGATCGGTGCGGTCGCGCACGTCATCATCGGCGTCTACGACGCCCGCCGGGTCCGCGCCCAGCAGCTCGCGAAAGAGCAGCGCAAGCTCGCCGTGTTGAACCGCGTGATCAGACACAACCTCCGCAACGAGACCACCGTGCTCGGCGGACACGCCTCGATCATCGCGGAGCGCGCCGACGACCCCGACCTCCGCGAGTCCGCGGAGAAGGTCGCGGAGAGCGCGGCGACAATCGGCGGGCTCGCGGAGGACGCGAAGCGGCTGCAGGCCGCCTTCGAGCGCCGCCCGGACGCGCGCGAGCCGGTGGCGGTCGATCCGGTCTTGGCCGACGCCGCGACGGCGGCCCGCGAGGCCGGGGCGGCGTCCGTCGAGGTCGACGGCGACGACGCGGTGGCGCTCGCCGACGACCGGCTCGCGACGGCAGTCGAGGAGCTCGCGACGAACGCGGTCGAACACGGGGCCGACACGGTGGCGCTGTCTGCCCGCGATCGGGGAGACGACGTCGAGATCCGGGTCGCCGACGACGGACCGGGGATCCACGAGGCAGAGAGCCGCGTCATCACCGGTCGCGACCCAGAGACCCAGCTCGAACACGCCAGCGGGCTCGGCCTCTGGATCGTGCGCGCGACAGCCGACGCGCTCGGCGGCTGGCTCGCGATCGAGACGACGCGGTCCGAGGACGCGGCGGACGGCGAGAGCGGGACGACCGTGACGCTCGGCGTGCCCGCGGCCTGAGACGCGACCTGCGACGCGGCGTCCGCCCCGGGACTGGCACGGAGACGACGGGCCGAGAGGCCGCCGGAACCGTTAGGCCGCTCGCGGCCGATCCGTTCGCATGGAGATCACCGGCCCGTGGGATCGGGAACGTGTCGACGAGTTCCTGACCGACGCACGGGTACCGGTTCGGATCGGCTGTCGAACCCCGAATGACGCCCCGTGGATCGTCTCGCTGTGGTTTCGCTGGGACGGCGCGGTCCACTGCGCGACGAGCGCGAACGCCGACCTCGTCGACTTCCTCGCGTACGACGACCACGTCTCGTTCGAGGTGTCGACGAACGATCCGCCGTACAAGGGCGTCAGAGGACGCGGGCGCGCGACGGTCGATCCCGACGAGGGGAAGGACCTGCTCTCCGCCCTCCTCGTCCGGTACCTCGGCGGGGTTGACAATCCGGTCGGCGACCGGCTCCTCCTCCCCGAGCGCGAAGAGGTCCGGATCCGGATCGATCCCAAGCGACTCCACACGTGGGACTACAGCGAGCGCATGGGCGGCGTTGACGACGACTGACGGGGCGATGGCCCCGCCCACCTGTCGGACTACCGTCCGAGCGTTCGGAGGTCCTCGGTGTCGACGCCGTCGGGAACGCGTTCGAGCGCCGCGGCACACCAGTCGTCGTGTCCGAGCGTGATCGCCGTCTCCGGGTTGGCGTCGGCGAGGCTCGCGACGCCCGCCGCGGCCGCGACCTGCGCCGCGTCGTCGACGCGGTCCGGGACCTCCGCGGTGAGCGGGTACGTCTCCGAGAGCGCCCGCGGGAACGGGCCGAACGGCGGTTTTACGCGCCAGACCGCGTCGTAGTCGTGCGAGGAGGGCGCGTTCGACTCTGTGAGGAGCAGCCGGTCCGGGACCGCGAGCCGCGAGAGCCGATCGTGGTGGCGGCTGACCTCGGGGCGTCGCGCCGCCTCGTGGGAAGTGTAAAAGAACGCGTCCTTCGAGACCGGATCCGTCCGCTCCAGTTCCTCGGCGTGGTCGAGCAGCGCGCGGTACCCGTCGAGCATCGCGGGGTGGCCGCGGGCGCGGCGGTCGACCAGATCGAGGAGCGTCCCCGACCGGATCGCGGCTTTCACGCGGCGGATCTCCTCGAACGTGACGTGGAGGTTGTGCTCGGCGAGCAGCCGCTCCGTCTCGCCGTCGCCGCGCTCGCGGACGTCCTCGGGCGTGTGGTCCGCACAGACCGGACACGAGCACGGGAAGTACGTCATCTCGCCTAGGTGTTCGGTCCCTGAGACCGTGAGGTACCGCCCGTCGCGGGCCATCAGCGCGTAGGCGGCCGAGTCGAACAGGTCGCACCCGGCCGCGACCGCGAGCGCGAACATCATCGGGTGGCCCGCGCCGAACAGGTGCACCGGCGCGTCGGGTGCGAGCCCGCGTTTCGCCGCCCGGACCTGCTCGACCACGTCGGCGTACCGGTAGGCGTTCAGCAAGGGTACCATCGCGCCGACCGGAAACACGTCGAGATCGGTCGCGGCCGCGTGTCTGCCAGCGGCCTCCCGCAGGTCCGGGAACGTCGACCCCTGCACGGGCGCGTTCACCAGCATCTCGCCGGTGTCCGCGTCCTCCGCGTCCGCAAGCGCCTGTTTCGTGGTCTCTAGCTCTCGTTCCGCGCGCTCGCGGTCGACGTCCGGCGGCGTGGGCACGTCGACGGGAGTCGCCACGTCGCTGCCGATACGGCGCTGGAAGTCGAGGATCTCCGCGGTGGTCACGTCGATGTCGCCGTACTCGGCGAGCTGGAACGACCCGGAGTCGGTCATGATAGCGCCATCGAACCCCAGAAAGTCGTGTAACCCTTCCTCTAGGACCCGGTCGCGGATCCGGTCCGTGCTCCGGATGATGTAGGAGTTCGTGATCAGCATCTCTGCGCCGAACTCCTCGCGGAGCCGCCGCGGCTCGATCGTGAGCACGTTGGGGTTGACGACGGGCAAGAGCGCGGGCGTCTCGACCGTGACGCCCGCTCGCGGGACCGACAGCCGGCCGATCCGCCCGGCTGCGTCGTGGTCCCGGATCTCGAAGTGATCGCGCATATCCGGTGTCCGCGGAGCCGAGCGGTAAGGGTTGCGTTCGGATCCGGGCCTAGAGACCGCGCTGCGTCGCCCGGGTCACGCCCCGCTCACAGCCCCGTCGGGTGCGAGACGTACACCGTCTCCAGCCCCCACTCCTCGGAGAGCGACTGCAACGACCGCACGCCGAACGTCTCGGTGGCGTAGTGGCCGCCGAGGAAGACCGTGATCCCGGCCTCGCGCGCCTCGTGATACACCTTCCCTTTCCCCTCGCCGGTGACGAGCGCGTCCGCGCCGCGCTCCGCCGCCTCGTCGAGCCAGTCGGCACCCGACCCCGTCACGATCGCCACCCGCTCGATCTCGTCGGGGCCGAAGTCGACGACCCGCGTCGGCGCGTCCGCGTCGTCCGGTTGGCCTTCGAACGCGTCGAGCGTCTCGCGGAGCGCCGTCGTCGACCGCGGCGTCGCGGTCTCGCCGATCGTCCCGATCGTGACCGGGCCGAGCGTGCCGAACGGCTCGCGGTCGCCGAGCCCGATCGCCTCCGCGACGCCGGCCGCGTTGCCGAGGTCCGCGTGGCCGTCGAGCGGGAGGTGTGAGACGTATAACGCGATGTCGTGCTCTGCGAGCGCCGCGATCCGGTCGTACGTCGCGCCCGTGACGCGGTCGATCCCGCCCCACGAGATCCCGTGATGGACGACCAAGGCGTCCGCGTCCGCCTCCGCCGCGGCCTCGATCGTCGCCGCGGCGGCGTCGACCGCGAACGCGACGCGCTCGATCTCGGCGTCGTCCGGACCGACCTGCAGGCCGTTCGCGCTGGCGTCCACGTCGGCGTAGGCCGCGGTGTCGAGCCGGTCGTCGAGTCGCCCTGCGTACTCGGAGAGTTGCATGCGCGGCGGTACGCCGCCCGCGACGTAAAGAGCCGGGAAACGTACAGGTGCGTCCGGCCCCGATCGCGGATCGATGGACGACCGAATCGCGGAGACGCTGCGCGCGGACCCGACCATGGCGTCGCTCGTCGACCGGCACGGCCCGCTGACCGTGGAGCCCGCGACGGACGAGTTCGCCCGACTCTGCACGTCGATCGTGAACCAGCAGCTCTCGACCGCCTCGGCGACGGCCATCCACGACCGCTTTCTCGACCGACTCGACGGCGAGGTGACGCCGGAGCGCGTGCTCGCGGCCGACGAGGAGCGCCTCCGCGAGACCGGGCTCAGCGGCACCAAAGTCGAGTACCTGCGGTCCGCGGCGCGGGCGTTCCGCGGCGACGACCGCGACCTCACGCGCGAGGGGTTCGCGGACGCGACCGACGACGAGGTCGTCGAGGCGCTCACCGCGATCCGAGGGATCGGCCAGTGGACCGCGCGGATGTACCTCATCTTCGCGCTCGGCCGCGAGGACGTGCTGCCGCTCGGCGATCTGGCGGTGCGCAAGGGGATCGGACAGGTGTACGCCGACGGCGACGACCTCGACCGCACGGCGATGCGCGAGATCGCCGAGGCGTGGCGGCCCTACCGGAGCTACGGAACGAGATACATCTGGGCCGAGTACGAGTCGTGAGGACAGGTCGACGTGACGGGTCGACGTGACGTGTCACCCGTGACGCCGATCGAAATAATAGCCATACGTTATGGGTGGCTCTCCGTCCGGTATGCGGATATAGTATTGTGCGACAATCCCAAAACCATTATCACCGCGCGTCCGCTACGGTCGGGTGTATGACCGAATCAGACCCGGTACAGCCGTGTGGCGTCGCAGTCTTCGCGAGGCCCGCGGCGGAGGGGAGTCGATGACGGGAACCGAACTGCTCCCCGGCGCGTCGCCGTCGGTGGCGGCGCTCGCCGTCATCGCCGTCGTCCTCGCCGAGGCCGCGCTCTTGTACGCCGGATACGGTTTCCTCGAAGACAGGCTCGGACCGACGCTGTTCGACCGACTCAGGCGGATATAGATGTTCGGACTGCTCGGGCTGAGTCCCGGTCTGTTCGGTCTCTTCGTCGTCTTCGGATTCATGGTCGGCGTGTTCTTCGGCTTCTTCGGGATGGGCGGGTCGTTCCTCGTCACGCCTGCGCTCCTCATCCTCGGGTACCCCGCGCCGGTCGCCATCGGCAGCTCGATGACGTTCGTCTTCGGGACCGCCGTGATCGCGACGCTGAAACACCACGACGCCGGACAGGTGGACTACCGGCTCGGCGGGCTGATGTTCGTCGGGATCACCGTCGGCATCGAACTCGGCAGCCGACTGGTGTTCGGACTGGAGGTTCTCGGGATCGCCGAGGTCGTCGTCGGGACCGCGTACGTGGTCCTGCTCGCCGCAATCGGTGCTCTGTTCACCCGGAGCGCGATGGCCGAGGACGCGGGAGACGACGGCGCTGGCGACGGACGCGAGCGCGCCACCGAAAGTGACGGGTCCGAGCGCGACGACGTCCCCGCGATCGCAAAGCGGATCCAGTCGTACGAGATCCCGCCGATGATGACGCTTTCCGACGGGAGCAGAGCCTCGCTGTGGACGATCTCCGGCGTGGGCGGCGGCGTCGGTCTCGTGTCCGGATTCCTCGGCGTGGGCGGCGGCTTCGTCCGGATGCCGGCGATCTACTACGTCGTCGGCACCTCGCTCGCCGCGGCCGTCGGCACCAGCCTGTTCGGCGGGCTGATGTCCGGCGCTGTCGGCGCGTTCACGTACGGTCGGGCGGGCGTGATCGACCTCGGCGTCGTCACCGCGCTCCTGCTCGGCAGCGCGCTCGGTGCCCGGATCGGCTCGGGCGCGACCGCCTACGTGGACGAGGACGACGTGACGATTTACTTCGGCGTCATGCTGCTCCTCGCCAGCCTCGCGGTCGCGCTCGGCGAGGCGGCGACGTGGCTCTCGATGCCGATATTCGACCGGATCAGCTTCGTGCTCCTCGTCGGCTCCGCGCTGTTCGTCTGTTCCGTGATCCTCTATCACGGCGTGCTGGCCGTGCGCGACGAGCGCCGGTCCACCCCACCGGCGTAACCCCGGGACGCACCCTTTCCCGGCCGCGGTTCGAGCGGTGTCAGGGCGCGTCGTCCGTCTCCGCGCGCGCCGATCGCCAGCTCTCGAAGGCCGCGCTCGCGGGGTGGTAGTCTGGCTCGACGCCCGGCGGCTCCGGTGCGACGAGGTCGCCGTCGGCCTCCGGCGGCAGGCGCTTCTCGTACCAGACGCCCGCCGGGCCGCGAAACAGGTCGGTACACACGAGCAACCGGCGGTGCCAGTCGCGGAGTCGTGCGGCCGTCTCCGCGTCGCCGCGGTCGACCGCGCGCTCGGTCAGCGCCGCGGCCGCGCCGATGCCCTCGGCGAGCGCCCAGCCGTACCGGTCGTCGACGATCGGCGAGCCGTCCGCCCGGTGGGTGTAGACGAACCCGTTCTCCGCCCAGCCGCTCTCGACCGCGGCGTCGAACAGGTCGAGCGCGCGCCCGTACCAGCCGTCGGCGGCGGTTCCGTCGGCGTCCCCGTCTCCTCTGAGCGATTCCGGGACTGCGGCGTCGTACCGGTCGAGCAGCGCGAGAAATTTCGCCCACTCGACGTGATGGCCCGGCTGGTATCCCGGCGGGCGGAACTGGTGGCGCGGTTCGTCCGCGTTGTACTCGAAGTCGTGCTCCCAGTCTGCCGTGTAGTGTTCCCACAACAGTCCATCGGTGGCGGCCGCCAGATCGACCGTGATGGACTCGGCGATGTGGCGTGCGCGGTCCAGGTACGTCGCCTCGCCCGTGGCCTCGTAGGCCGCGACGTACGCCTCACAGGCGTGCATGTTCGCGTTCTGCCCGCGGTACGGCTCCAGTTCGGACCAGTCGGGGTCGCAGTCGCTCCGGAGCAGCCCCGCCTCGTCGCGGAACCGGTCGTCGACAAGCGCGTGGGTCGCCGCGAGGCTCTCGCGAGCACCCTCGACGCCGGCGGCCGTCGCACGGGCGTACGCCAACAGCACGAACGCGTGTCCGTACGCCGACCGCGTCCGATCGACGGGCGTGCCGTCCGCCTCGACCACGAGCCGATACCCGCCGTCGTCGCTCGCGTGTGCCTCCCTGAGAAACGATAGCCCGTGTTCCGCGGCCTCAACGCACCAGTCGGGACCGCCGGCGAGCGCCCCGGCCGCGAAGTTCGCGATCGACCGACAGGTGGCGACGAGGTGTCTGCGGTCGCCCGTGTAGCGGTCGCCGGTCTCGGGATGTACCAGCCGGTACCCCCGCTCCGCGAGCGCGTCGGGATACTGAACGCGAAGCGTCGCCAGCAGCCGCGCGCGGCTCGTCCGCGCCCGACGCTCGGCGTCGGCCTGCGTCCCGGTCATACCGCCCCGTCGTTGCCCTGTCTGCGGGCCGCAGAGAGCAGGTCGGAGACCGGTTCCGTGTACTCGTAGCCGGGGATGACACCCTGAACGTACGTCCCCTCGACGAAGTCGACGAGCGCCTTGGCGTCGTCGACGGCGCGTACCGCGTTCTCGTCACGCAACGCGAAGGTCACGGTGATCGCGCCGTCGTCGACCGCGACGTGCGGATCGAACTCGCCGTCGCCGCGCGTGACGCCGCCGACGTCGACGACGCGGCGCTCGAACGTCTCCGTCCATCCCTCCTCGACCACGTCGGCGACCGCGTCGGCCGTCACGGCAGAGAGCGTCGGCACAGTGACGCGCACGGTGAATCGGATCTGCTCGTCCGTCCCCGGCTCGGCGCTGACTGCGGCGTCGAACGCGGTCGTCGCGACGCGCCAGGCGTCCTCGTCGCGCTCGAACGCGTCGTGTGCGGCGAACGCCCGACGAGCCCGATCCGGGGGCTCGGCGTCGGCGTCGGTTGCTGTCATACGATGAGGGAGGTGAGCCGCGAGTAAAAACGCGTTGCGTCGACATCGAAGCGGTCCATTCGTCCGTCCCGCGGCGATCAGGGTGCGCGGGCGACGACGGCGAACGTCTCCGTGCGCGTCGCCGCGTCCTCGACCGCGAACCCCGCCGTCTCCAGCATTTCGACCGCGTCGTCGGCGTCGTATCGCTCGTCGACCGGCGGCCCGTCGTCTCCGTCGCCGTCGGCCGACCAGTCGAAGATCGCGAGCCGCGCGTCGCTCGCGAGCACGCGAGCGAGTTCGGCGATCGACTCGGGCGTCCCGAACTCGTGGAAGGTCATCGTCGAGAACGCGCCGTCGAGGTCACCGTCGCCGAACGGGAGGTCGCTCACGTCGCTCGCGACGAGCTCGACGTTCTCCGGGACGCCCTTCTCGCGATAGAACTCGTGCATCTCGGCTTGCACGTCGACGCCGTAGACGGTCCCGACGTGCGGAGCGACGTCGTCGGTGTAAAACCCGGTGCCACTTCCCAGATCGGCGACAGCGGCGTCGGCCGCGGGAGCGATCCCCCCGATCACCTCCTCGGCCGACACCCAGCGGTAGCGAACGCCGGGCCGCTCCAGCCGCTCTGCCTGATCCGCGTCGAACGTGTGAAAACCCATGCCCTGTATTGCACACCAGGTGCTAAAACGCGTCCGATCGCGCACCACTCCGCGTCCGATCGCTCACCACTCAGCGTCCGATCGCTCACCACTCAGCGTCCGATCGCTCACCACTCAGCGTCGAGCGCCTCGACGAGCCGGTCGACCTCCGACTCCGTACAGACGGCGTGGACCGACGCCCGAATCGCGTCCGGATGGGGGAGCGACCGGACCACGATGTCCTCCTCGGCGAGCCGCTCGACGGTCGCCTCGGGATCGTCGACGTCGATCGTGACGAGTCCGGTCTCGTACTCGCGGGGACTCAGGAGCCTGTCGTCCGGGACGCCGTCTTTCAGCCGGTCGGTGAGCGCTTCGATCCGCGCTTCGATCGTGTCGAGCCCGACCGCGTCGATCGCGTCGAGCGCCTCGATCAGCCCGACGTGGGCGGCCGCCGTCGCCGTGCCGATCTCGAATCGCCGCGCTCCGTCCGCGTACGATATCTCGTCGGCGCCGGAATCGTCGACGCTGCGGTACCCAACCGCGCGCGGCGCGAGGTCGGCCGCGGCGTCGCGGTCGACGTAGAGGAATCCGGCCCCCCACGGTCCCAAGACCCACTTGTGGCCCGCCGCGGCGACGGCGTCGGCTCCCCACGCCGACACGTCCATCGGGACGTGTCCGGGGGACTGCACCGCGTCGACGAGGGTGAACGCGCCCGCCTCGTCGGCGATTTCCACGAGGTCGGCCACGGGGAGTCGGGTCCCGTGGGTCCATGTGATCGCGCTGAAGCAGACGAGCCGCGCGTCGGCGACCGCGTCGGCGTACGCCTCGCGGTCGACCCGACCGTTCTCGGTCTCGACGACGCGGACCTCGACGCCCTCGCGTTCGAGCCGCTTCCAGGGGAGGATCCCCGCGGGGTGTTCGAGGTCGGTCCGGACGACCACGTCGCCCGGTTCCCAGTCGATCGCGCCGGCGATCCGCGTGATTCCGTCCGTCGTGCTCTCGGTCAGCGCGATCTCGTCGAGATCGGCTCCGACGAACGCCGCGATCCGCTCGCGGACCGTGTCGTACGTCCCGAAAGCGTACTCGTACGGGTCGGTCGTCGCTGAGCCGAACTCGTGGTCCTCGACGAACGACGCGGCGGCCTCGACGACGTAGCGCGGGCTGGGTCCGTGCGCGCCGAAGTTGAAGTACGCCGCCTCGGAAAGCGCCGGGACGTCCGCGCGAAGCTCCCGCGGCGTCATGCCCTCGACCTCGGTGTGGGCGTGCGACATTCAGGCGACGTGTTTTGTGACTGCGTCCTGAAGCGCCGACTCGGTCTGTGCGCCGACCATCCGCTCCGCCAGCTCACCGCCGGCGAAGACGAGCAGCGTCGGGATTCCCTGCACCCCGTACTCCCCGGCGAGGGCCTGATGCTGGTCCACGTCCACCTTCACGACCGCCGCGTCGGTGTCCGCAGCGACCGCCTCCACTGCGGGCTCCATCATCTGACACGGCCCACACCAGTCGGCGTAGAAGTCGACGAGGACGGTGTCGTGCTCGGCGACGAGGTCGTCGAAGTCGGCGGCGTCATCCAGCTGTATCGGTTCCGTGGGGACGGATTCGGTAGAACTCATCATCACACGATACGCTCTCCGAGGTGATAATAGTTTTGGACATATCGCACAATACCCCGGCTCGGCCTGCTGTGTGGGTCGCGGCCGATCACTCGTCACCGGTGCCGGTGAGGCCCCGTTCGATGTCGGCCGTCGGGAACAGCGAGCCGACGTCGACGTCCGGGTCGACGAGCCGGTAGCGGCGTCCGTCGCGCGCTGTGACGCCGGCGGCGGCGAGGTGATCGAGGTGTGCGAACGCCTCACCCGGTCCGTGGAGGATGTGGATCTCGCTCAGCGCGCCGAACAGCTCCGCGGACACCTCCCACGGCGTCGCCGGGCCGACGTCTGCGAGGACGTCCACCACCCGCCGCGTCCGCGTTCGGTGGTGTTCGAGGATGGTCGCCGCGCGCATCGCGGGCTCGTCGATCCGGTCGCGGTGGCCCGGATACGCGACCGCGAAGTCGCGCTCGATCACCCGGACGAGGCTCCGGACGTACGCGGCCAGCGGTTCGTCCACCCGGACGTCCGCCCCGCCGACGTTCGGCGTGTACGTCGGGAGGACGGCGTCCCCAGAGAACAGCCCCTCGTGCCGGGTTTCGATCGACGCCGTTTCGATCGGATCCGTCTCGTTTGCCTCCGTCTCGTTTGTCTCTGACAGGTCGAACGCGAACCCCGCGAGCCCTGCCGTGTGACCCGGGAGGTGGACGGCTTCGAGCGTCACGCCTCCGACCCTGAGTTCGTCACCGTCCGCCAGTGTCGTCACGTCGGCGGGCGGTCCCGAGATGTCCGCACTGACAGACGCGAAGAAGCTCGTCAGCTCCTCGCGGGCGTCGTCCGGCAGCCCCCACGCCTCGAACGTCTCTCGTTGCAGGTCGGCGTCCGCCATCAGGTGCGGCACGCTCCCGTCGACGAGTGGTGCGTCGGCCGCGTGGACGAACACGTCGGCCCCGCTCTCGTCTTGGATCTCGCCCGCCAGCCCGGCGTGATCGGGGTGCCAGTGGGTCACCACCACCTCGTCGACGTCGCCGAACGCGACCCCGTGATCGGCGAGTCCCGACCGCAACTCGTCGCGAACGTCGGGAAGCGCGACCCCCGTGTCGACGAGCGCGGTCGTCGACCCGTCGAGCAGATAGACGTTGTTCGCGCCCTCGAAGACCGTGTTTCCCAGCTGGATGCGGTTCACGGGTACACATCGACGGCGGTCTGTTTCAGCATTTCCACCGCGGACCGCGGCCGGCGGACGGCTCCGAGTCGCGGTCGCGCCACGGATTTCGGTAACACACGCGAGCGAGTGGTGTTCACGTCGGATGGCTGCTGGTCCGCCTTGAGACGAGGTGCCGCACCTCCGCGCGGAGTTCGAATCGCCCGCCGCGCGAACCGTCATTCGTTTATAAATGGAGGCGAACGAGTAGGTATGAGTGAGACCGTCGACGCCGACCTCTACGCGCGGACGAAGGCCCTGCTCGAACCCGGCGATATCGAACTCGTCGGCTGTATCGTCCACACGGACCTCGGCGGCGAGGAGGACTTGGAGATGCACGAGCTGACGGTCGCGGCCAACGACGTCATCGCCGAGCACGCTGAGAAGGGCGAGACGTACATCGAGGCCGGAAACGACGACACCGACTTCTCGTCGAACCAGTTTCAGGGGCGCACCCTCGACGACGAGGCGTTCGTCTGGGAGTGCCAGCAGCTGCTCCGCGACGGCACCTTCGACCTCGTGTTCTACTACGAGGCGGGCGTCGACCAGGCGGCGCTCACGGACGAGCTGGCCGCACTGGACGGCGTCGATCGCGTGACGCAGGTCCCCTGAGAGCGGAGGCCGTCCCAGCACATCCGTGACCGACACCGTTCTCATCCCCGGCGGCCGTGACGTGCGCGCCAGCCTCGATACCGCTGCGAGCGACGGGAGCCGGTCGGACCGCATCGTCGTCGCGTGTCCGCCGCACCCGCAGCAGCGCGGTCACCGCGGCGGCGAGCGACTGGTCGCCGTGAGCGACGCCCTGACCGATCGGGGGATCGACTGCCTCCGGTTCGATTACGGCGACTGGGACGAGGGGTACGGCGAGAGCACGGACGCGGACGAGGCGGTCGCGTGGGCGGTCGAGCGCTACGACCCCGTCGGGCTGTTCGGGTTCTCGTTCGGTGGAACTGTCGCGCTCGTTGCGGCCGCCTCGCGCCCCGGACTGGCCGGCGTCTGCGCGCTCGCACCGACCGCGCGGCTGAATCCCGACGTCGACGCCGTGAGCGCGCTCGCGGAGGTCGACCGGCTCGGCGTGCCCGCGCGAATCTGTTATGCGACCCGAGACTCGACGGCCGACTGGAAGCCCGTCGTCGAGCGCGCGGAGGAACTGGGGATAGAGACGGTCGCGTTCGAGTCCGACCACTTCTTTGTGGGGCGCGCCGGGGAGGTCGGCGAGGCCGTAGCGGGGTTTTTTGAACCGCGGCTGCGCGATGGGCGATAGACGGTTTTCGGTCGGCTGGTGGGATGCTCGACGGACGGGCCGGGCTCTCCGGACGTCCTCCGTGACTCGACGTGGAGGGTGGCTCGACGCCGATAGAGCCGTTCCTCCTCCGGTTCAGTCACTTCCAACTTTCGTTGTGACTCGGAATGTCTCCGGCGGGCTGACGATTCCGGCGACCGTCCCCATAGAGTGGATAACGGTGATCAGCGGGGCCAGCGGGACCGCGATCGCCCACTGGTGGTGCTTGTCGCCGTAGTAGCCGACGCCCAAGAGGAACCAGCCGATCGTACACAGCGCCAGCCCCATCGACGCCGCGAAGAACAGCCCGCTGTACGCGATCGTCACACTCAACAGCGACAGCGGGACGACGAGCAGGGTGACGATCGGCGAGAGCGCCCACGCGTAGTTGCGCACCCTCGTCAACAGCTCGTACCGGAGCGGCAGCATCGCCGACGCCTGAAGGTTTCCGGCCGCCCAGCGGCGGCGCTGCTGAATGATCTCGTACAGCGAGGGAGGAGCCTCGTTCCGGCAGACCGCGTCCGACAGCGCGAACGTCACGTCGAGTTCCCGGAAGGCTGCCCAGACGAACGCGGTGTCCTCGACCAACGTTTCGCGGTCCCACGTCGTCGCGTCTTCCACCTCGGTGCGGACAGCGATGCCGCCGCCCCACGCGAACAGCGGGATCGAGAGACGCGCGAACGCACGCTGTTCGATCTGAACGCCCATCCGGTACATGTCGGCCAGATAGCTGAGGTTGGACCCCGTGAGTCGGGGCTTCTCGCGGAGTTGAACGACGTCCGCGTCCGGCAGCCCGTCGAACGACTCGACGATGCTGTCTTCGTCGAGATAGAGGATGAACTCCGTCTGACAGTCCAGCGCCTGCCGGGCCCACTCCTGCGCGCGACCCTTGCGGACCGCGCGACAGGTGAATTCCTCCGGGACGGCGTGGACCGTTGCCCCGGTCACGTCAATGTCCGACTCCGCGATCACGTGGACGTCGTCGAGCCCATCGGGCAGGGAATCGACGGTGTCCTGAACGACCTCGGCGGCGTCGACGGTCATGATACGAACCTGTATCTCGTCGAGGCCGTACTCGTTCGGCGGGGGCTCGTAGCCCGCGCCCACGATCCCCGTGAGCACGAACCAGACGAGCGCGGTCGCCCCGAAGAGGAGCGTCACGCCCCAGAGCACGATTCCGAACAGCGACCCGAGTCCGCCGTCGGCGACGGCGGTGGTGGTCGCCGCTTGGGCGGGAGCGCTGCCCGGTCCGGAGACAACGGTCGGTGCGAAAAGCGTCGCGAGACCGCCGACGACGAGTGCCAGCGTGACCGCGACCAGTGCGATGCGTTCGGTGTTCATCGTGGCTCCCCTCCCGCGCCGAGCCATATGAACCGCCGAAACGCTGTACCGGGATTAGGCCGCGTTTCGATCGGATTTACGACGGTAATCCGGACTAACTCGAATAAATCGATAGACTGCAAAGCCATGGTGTGTGTTTGTGTGTGTCAAGGCATCGGGCCGCTCGATCAAGGAGTAAACCACCGATCAGGCGGGGCGACCACGTCGCGCGCGTCGGGGGTCCGAGCCGCTCCGCCGCCAGCCGTCTGCCGCGGGGAGGCGAGCGCCCCCGTACGCAGGTGCGCCAGCGGCGCGACGATGGATCCGCCCCATAGGATCCACACTATCGAGCGCGGGGAACTGCCGGACGTGGACCTGCCAGTCGCCGGTGAGGTGATCGGGCGGGTGGACGAAGCCTCCACCCCGTGACCACTCCCCGTCGCGGTCAGTTGTAGCCGCGCCAGCGCCGCCCGCACTCCTTGCATTTAAAGAATCGCGTCGGCGGTTCGTCGGCCGCGCCCGTCTGTTTGATCGTGTACCACGCTTCGCCGTGGCCGCACTCCTCGCAGACGACGTCGGTCGCGGTGGGCTTCCCCTCGAAGTTCGCGCCCTCTTCCGTCTCGATCACCTCGTCGCCGGTCTGTTCGGCGGTGGATTCGAACTGCGCGGCGAGTTCCTCGTCGCGTTCGGTGGTCGCACCGCAATCGTCGTTTTGACACACCATCTCGCCATCGACCGAGACCATCATCGAGCCGCAGTCGTCACAGAACTGCATATGTAAATTACGTAGGTCGGCGAGCGGTTTAGCTTCCCTGACTGCGCGCCGGACGCAGCTCGATATCTGGTGAGCGCCGATGCAGCCGGAAGTACCGGGTCACACCGGTCGGTTGTTCCTCCGTCGAGTACCGACCAGCCGCTGACGCGAAGCACGCTGCCAACGCCCCAGCCGCGAGGCGACTCCGTTGAGTCCCACCTCGCCTCGCGACCGCCCTGCGACCGCTCCGCGACCGCCCTGCGACCGCTCCGCGACCGCCCTGCGACCGCTCCGCGACCGCCCTACGACCGTCCCACACCACACACCTCCCCAGCCTCGCCGCTCGCGCCGTTATTAGGCGCTCGCGGCGTCCCTCGCGGGCTCCTCGTGGCCGCCGCCGCCGGCGACCACTCGGAGGCGCGCCACCGGAGCCTGTCCCCTCGCACGCCTCATCTCTCACGCAGCGCGCTCCGTCTCGACGCGCTCCCACGCGAGGTGCATGACGACCCCGAGCAGGAACGCCACGCCGAGGTTCGTCGCCAGCGCGACGACGCCGATCCCAACCGAGAGCGCCAGGTTTCCGGAGTCGGTGACGTTGCGCGCGAGCGAGACGGCGACGATCGCGAGCAGCGCGCCGAGCATCGCCACGGGGAACGCGGCGAGAAGCGCGGGGGTCGCAAAGAGGGCGGCGACGAGGTAGCCGGCCCCGAGAACGACGTTCGCGCCTCCTGTTCGCGCGCCGAACGCGTGCTTGCCGGCCACGCCGTCACAGCCGTGACACATCGGTATCCCCCCCATCGGCACCGCGAGCAGGTTCGTCACGCCCATGCTCGTCGATAGCTCGTCCGCCGTCACGTCGGCGTCGAACAGGTCGGCGAACAGCAGGGAGGTCGCCAGCGCGGCGTTGCCGATCGTCATCGCGAGCTGCGCGAACACCCCGTCGATCGTGCTCCGAGTGACGGCCGCACCGAGGGCGGGCAGCGGCGGCGCACCCGGGAGCCGCGGCGTCGGGACCCCAGCGGCGGCGAGCGCGACGGCGACACCGGCGACCGCCACCGAAAGCGCGCTCGCCTTTCGGTGTCCCGCGAGCGCCGCGGCGGCCGCGATCGCCACGCCGCTGAGCGCGAGGACGGGGTCGCCGAGCGCGAGGTCGACGCCCGTCTGGAGGAGGATCAGTCCGACCGCGAACTGCACGCCGCGGATCACGGGCTCGCCGATCCAGCGCTCGACGCGCGCGAGCGTCCCCGTGAGTCCGATCGCGAGCAAGAGGACGCCGAGCGCGAGACCGGCGAGCGCCAGCTCCGCGTACGTCAACGCCCCGGCGATCGCGAGCGCCGCGAGCGCCTTCATCGGCTCGACGGAAACGGGCAGCCCGTACCGCACTCCCCAGACGACCTGAAAGACGCCGAACGCGACGAGCACATGCGGCAGCGACACGTCAGTCAGGAGCGCGAGGGCGACGACGAGCGGTACAACAGTAATCGAATCACCTATCGCACCGGTCACCGACTGCCTGTCGAATCGGATCTCGTGATGTCGCTGCGTGACCGGTTCGAACACGGACAAGGGCTGTTCGGAGCCGAACGCGCTTGAGTGTGTTCAGAAACCGAAGGCGATCTCACCGCTGGCGTGTGTAACTGATAACCGTTACGTGTTGCGAGCCGACTCGGCCGCCCGAATTACGTGTCTCGCGCCGACTCTGCCGCCCGATCCGCCTTAGAGACCACCGGACAGTTGCGAACGCGGAACTCGTCGACGTCGACGACTTCGACGATCTCCGTCCCCTCGTGCGTACAGGCGGCCTCGGGCGGCGCGGTGAAGTGTGGACACTGTTGGCAGTACGTACGCTTATCGACGGTGCGGTCGGCGTGTCCCGCGTCGGGTGCGTCGCCTCGACTCGGCGCGGCCGCGACCGGATCGACCTCGGACGTCGGAGCACCGATCGCGTCGCCATCCTCGTCGAGTGACTCCCAGACGTCCTCGTCGTCGAGGTCACCGACCTCCATCTGTTCGAACGCGTCGTCGAGGTCCCTGCGGTCGCCGGTGTCGCCCGCATCCTCCGAGGCCGGACCGAGTTCGTCGAACGGATCCGTCGCCTCGTCATCGGGGGAGCCTATCGCCTCGTCATCGAAGGCGTCCGTCGCCCCGCCGGATCCCAACGCCGGGCCGGGGCCGTCCCGATCGGGCTCGTCGAACTCGATCTCGTCATCACTGGCGTCGTCTGCGTCGGGCGTCTCGTCGTCGTCGATCACGGCTCCGCTCCGCCTCCGTCCGTTCTCCCCGCGTCGTCTCCAGTCCCCGCTGGGGTGTCGGCTCCGTCCGCGTCCACGTCGCCGTCGAGCGCCGGCGGATCGGCGACGACGAGCCGAGAGCTTCTGAAAAACCACGTTCGCGGGTCGACGTCGACGAACGCTCGGCCGCAGTGCGGACACTCGGGAGTCGTCAAAAGCCCCAGCCTGACCGTCTCGCCGCAGTCGCTACACGCCGCGGTCTCGATGCCGTGGCGGTTCGCGACGGTCGTCAACGCGTCGAGCCGCTGGCGGTCGTCTCGCTCGTCTTCGAGCGTCTCCAGCCGTCGGCGAACGCGGAGGATCGCGCTCGCGACGCGAGAGAGTTTGTCCTCGACCGCGTCGACGTCGAGGTCGCCGACCTCCGCTTCCACCTCCGCGAGGCGGCCCTCCACTTCGATCAGATCGGTTTGGGTCGCATCGAGGTCGGCTCGGTGGCGGCCGACCTCCGCCGTCACGTCATCGAGATCGCCTTCGATCGAATCGAGATCGTCTTCGACCGAATCGAGGCGGTCGATCGTCTCCTCGTGGACGTGGTCCGCCGGGGCCTTCGATTCGAGGTCGCGATACAGCTCCACGAACCGCTCTCTGAGGTCGGCCACCTTCTCGTCGACGTCGGCGTCGAGCTCGTCGATCCGAGAGCGTATCGACGCCACCTCGTCCGCGTCCGGGACCGCTATCCCCTCGGATTCCGCGAGTCCGACAATGGCGCGTTTCAACGCCTCCTCGCGGTCGACGTCGACCTCGTCGGCCGCGGCCGTGATCGCGCGGCCCCGTTCTGGGTCCGACCAGCCGCCAACGTCCGACTCGTCGCCGACGCCGGATCCGTCGCTGACGTCAGACTCGTCGCCGACGCCGTCGGTCGGATCGAGGTCGCTCATCGCGAATCCCCCGTCATCTACGGCTCGTAGTGGTGGGAGACTTAAGTAACCTGCCGCGCCGTTCTCGGAATCGAGACTCGCCGCGTCATCTGATCTTCCGCACGTCGCTGATATCGAAGCCGCCGTCGTGTATCTCCGTCTCGAACCGGACGATGTTCTCCGCTTCCAGCCGCGAGAGCACCCCGCGGAACTCCCGGACGAACATCGTTCTGGCGCGTTTCGAGCCGCCGCTCTCCCACGCGAACTGGAACGTGCCGCCGGCGGCGTCGGTCAGCGCGCCGAACTCGCGGTCGGTTATCGAGTCGGTGTTCACCAACACGAGGATGAGCCCGCCCCATTCGTAGGCCGCCTTCTTCAGCCCTTTCAGCACCGTCGCGATGTCGCTCCACTCGGTGTCGCCGGAGACCATCGAGACGAGGTCGGTCACGGAGTCGATACAGACGAGGCTCCCTTCCGCGTTCGCGGACAGGTAGTCGCCGAACGCCGTGAGGACGTCCTCGTACTCCCCGCGATCCCCCAAATCCGTGATCGACGCCGTCTCGTCTTCGTACCAGTCCCGCGGGATCGGGCTGAGCTGGAAGTACTCCGCAGAAAGGTCCCGAAACGCGATCTCGCCGATCGCGGCGTCGACTATCTCGTCGACCATCGTGTACCCCATCTCCCGCGTGATCGGCCCCCTGCCGGCGGTAAACGAGAGGTAGTGCACCGCCTCGGGGAGCCTCGCCCCCTCGGGGAGGTCGCCGTAGTACAGATCGAACAGCTCCTCGTCGGCGCGCGCGAGCGAGTTCATCGCCGCGCTCGTGTAGAGGAACTCCCGCGCTCCGGCTCCCGACTCGCCGGCGAGAAGCACGACGCTCCCCGGCGGTGCCCCCCCGTCGAGGATCGAGTCGAGGCGAGCGACGCCGAACGGCAGGCTCGTCATGTCACTCATGGAGTCGCCGCTCCGCTTAGTGTTGTTGCTCGTCTATCGTCGCGTCGCCGCAGGTCATCCGTCGCGACCCGCGCGTCACTCGCGCCCCCCGCGTCGCCGCGCGGACGACAGACACCGTCCCCTCGACGCCCGCCTCGTCGAGGGCCCGCTCGCCCGCGTCGGCGGCCGCCGCGGCGTGGGCCGCGTCCGTGACGCCGTAGACGGTCGGTCCCCACGAGGACTGCCCGGCACCGAACACGCTCGCGGCCCCCGACAGCGACGCCACCACGTCGCCGACCGGCGGGCGGTAGACGCCGCCCTGTTCGTCGGCGTACCACGCACCGTTGAGCCGACCGATCTCCGCGACCGCGGCACCGAACCGCTCGGCGTTCCCGGTCGCGACGGTGGGGAGCACGCGCCGCGTGACGATCCCCCCGATCCGGTCGGCCAGCCCCGGCTCGGCCCGCTCGACCGCCGCGCGCATCGCGTCGTCCTCGCCGTCACCGCTCCGCCCGGGATCGGCGTCCGGCCGCACGAGCAGGAAGCGCCAGTCGTCCGGCACGGCGTGTCGGGCGGCGACCGGCGGTACCGTCCACTCGCCGTCGTCCGGCCGGTCGGTCGTGAACCGCGCGGTCGGGTGACCGGCGTCGAGGACGAATCCCCCGTCTTCGAACGTCGCGACGCCGACGCCGGAGCGCCCACCCCGTCCGAAAAGTGGGGCGCGCTCGCGGACGCGAGCCGGCTCGCCGTGTGCGGCCGCGACCGCCGCGAGCGTCGCCGCGGCGAGCTGCGTGCCGCTCCCGAGCCCGGCGTGCCGCGGGAGCGACTCGCGGAGGACGACCCGCGCGCCGTCGACGCCGAGACAGTCGACCGCCGTCGTCGCGTGCGCGCGAAGGTCGGCCGCGGTGTCGGATGCGGCGTCGTCCGCGGTGTCCGGCACCCCGGTCTCGTCTGCGACCGCGACGCTCACGTCCGCTCTCGGCTCGGCGTCGACGACGACGCGCGGTTCGCGGAGACCCAGTCCGAGCGCGCCGTACAGGCGCCCGTGTGAGAGACTGAGGTTACAGAAACCGAAGTGGATTCGGGCTCCGGCGCTCGCGCGTGCCATGGATGACGGATACTTCGCGCCCGAGCGCTAAATGGTGCATGGCTTTGGCGGGCGTTGCCGGACCGGTCACGGAACCGCACCGGACTGGACGGTGAGTCGTTCGCGAGGGAAGTCTGCGTCTCGTGAGCCACTTAGAGTTCTATGCGTTCCGATGACATGGCGTTCACGCGGCGGGTAGATTCGAAGATCTGCTTTTGCCGGTGCGCGCGGAGCGAAAAGTATTATTCAGCCTAACGAGATATTTATGTTATCTGGGTACTCCCGAGATGGTTCAAAAGAGCACTACGAAGCTGTTGAACGCCGCTTTTATCAGCGGAGTCGGCGCTTCCTTTCTGTATTCCACTAGCTGGCACGCCCTGTCTGGAGAACCCGTCCAAGCGCTCCTTTTTGGCTCCGTCATTCCCGGACTGATAGCGCTATGCATTATCGCAACCGGTGTGGTTGTGTATCGGTACGATTTCCCTATTCAGGATGGGTGGCGTATTATTGGATGGATGGCGATCTTCATCCCGGTTGGTGTCGGCATTGCGACGTCGCTCGGAATCTACGTGCAAGCGCATGGCAGCATGCTCGTCCATTTCAATCATATCATAATAAATACCATAATCGGATCCGTGGGCCTCGGAATTCTAGTCGGAATGTACGACGTCGGGCGAAAACAGCAGGAACGCCGATTGAACGTCGAGACACGAATCCTTGATACGGTGCGTGAGATTCACCGAGGAATCGTTACCGCAGAAACGCAATCCAGTCTCGAACAACACGTCTGTGAAACACTGGCGGAGTCGGAGCCGTACCTCTTTGCATGGATTGGCAATCTGAATGCCTCAACGGGCGAAGTTGTCCCGCGGGTCGCCGCTGGGATCGGTGACGAGTACCTTGACTCGATTACGATCAACGTGGATGATGAAGCCACAGCGCATGGACCCACTGCCAAGGCCATTCGGACAGGCGAACCGCACGGTACCCAAAACATCCGCGAGGACCCCGAATACGAACCGTGGCGGGACGAGGCTATCGAGTACGGCTTTCAGTCCAGTCTCGCCGTTCCGATCGTTTATCAAGATACGACCTACGGCGTGTTGAATATTTACGCGAACCGGCTGAATGCGTTTAACGATCGAGAACAGGATACGCTCGCTGAACTCGGAGAAACGTTCGGCCATGCGATCCATACCATCCATGAGGAACAGGCTCGAATCCGGGAGAACGAACGACTCGATCGATTCGCCAGCATCGTCTCACACGACCTCAAGAATCCGCTTAATGTGGCGACTGGACGCCTCTCCATCGCCATGGAAGACTGTGACAACGACTCGCTGGTGACGGTGCAATCCTCGCTGGGCCGAATGGAGGAGATCATCGATGACGCGTTAACATTAGCCCGGAGCGGTGGAGCAATCGATCAGGTCAAACCCATCGAAATGGCATCGGTGGCGACCGCGTGCTGGCAAACGGTTCCGACGGCATCGGCGTCGCTTCAAATCGAGACAGAGCTAACGATCTACGCCGACGAGAGCCAACTGCAACAACTGCTTGAGAATCTATTTGAAAACGCGGTCAAACACGGGGGAGAAGACGTAACAATTCGAGTTGGGGCGCTTCCCGACCGAGACGGATTCTACGTTGCGGACGATGGTACCGGAGTCCCCGATGATGAGCGCGACCGCATATTCGAACCGGAACACACCACGAAACACGGCAGTACTGGCCTTGGGTTGCTTATCGTCAAAGAGATAGCTGATGCACACGGATGGACCGTCTCTGTGGCGGAAAGCAAGACGGGCGGTGCACGATTCGAGATAGCCGGTGTTGACGTTGGCGAGTCAGCAACCCGCCCCTAAGCAGTCGGTGCCGAAGCACTGGTGAGAGTCAATTGCGTTCCGTTCCTCGTCGTTGCGAAGGGCCGATCAAGCCGGTTTTTTCGGTACTTCGGCACCTACTGTTGACATCCTCTCCGGGCTGAAGCGCGCGGCGGTCTCCTCGATTCTCCGTAAGCCGTGGGTTTCCGCCTTGAATTGCTATGAAACAGTGTGGCCCGGTCGTCGTCCCGGTCGTGCTCCGGTTCGAGGGTCGGTCCGTCCTCGACCGCTACTCGCCGACAACCGCGCCGGCGTCGCTGTCTCGCCCGTGACTCACGTCCTAGCCGGTCGTCCGATGTCGACAGAAAGCGTTCGCCGGTCTCCCTCAGCTTTGTCGCCACCGCGTTTCGGGGTACGACTGAGCGTCGCCGTGGCTGTTGCGACCGACGAGTTCGACGGTCGCTGAGAGTTTTCCGTCCCGCTTTTCACTCGATTCTTCATAATAGAGGACAGTCAGGTCGAGGCACGCCCGGAGGAGTTCGTTCGCACCAAACCGGTACCGATCAGCACTCGGACCGACTCCTGCAGGAGGCGCTGAACGAAGGTGATGCTGGTAGAAGAACAGGCCGTCGGGGCGGAGTGCCCGCTTGATATCACTCAGCCGGTCGAGCACTCGGAAAAAACTGATCGTCACGACGTCGTAATGAGCCTCCGGATACTCGAACTGCGTTGCGTCTGCTTGGATCAGATTCACTCGATCGTCGACGCCACGCTCTTCGGCGTTCGATTCAGTGATACGGAGTCCCTCAATAGACTGGTCGAGTGCATCGACTTCGTAGCCCCGTTCGGCGAGAAAGACCGCGTTACGGCCCGTCCCACAGGCGACATCGAGCGCCCGTCCGTCGGCTGTCTCGTCAACGTACTCCCGTACGACTGGTGAGGGGTCCGGATGGGACGGGTACTCTCCAGTTCGAAAGCGTTCGTTCCACGAAACCATAGGTCTACGATGGCGGCCTCTCCTCTTGGAACTGTCTCTCCGTCTCTCTGCTCGTTTGCCATTCTCTCCGCCCTGAAGGTGGGAGGGGACGTCAATATGTTCCGTCCCGAATGATGTCGGAGTGTCGCTGACAGCCGAGCACAACTGTGAGGATAGCTTTTGATCAGTCTACCGTCATCGAGGGATACACAGCACAAATCGGGACGACAGCTGCGGAGCGCTACGCAGAGGTGAACGTTTTCGACAAGACCCACCCCGGTTTTGAGTCGGTCGAGGTGCCCGGGGAGTGAGATGGTGAACCGCTTGGGGTCACGTCTCGAGGCGGTTCATCCTCGATTAAGTTCGACATCGCTGATCTCGAATCGCGCTCCGTCTTGGGTCTCCGCTGAAATAGTTATCTCCCACCCGTGCCCGTCTACAATCTGTCGCACTATCGAGAGGCCAAATCCGGTGCCTTCCGGATCATCGGTATACCCCGCTTCGAATACCTCGTCCCGTATCTCGGCGGAGATCCCTGGTCCATCGTCTTGAACGTAAAATCCCGCGCTGTCGTCGAGAAGCCCCACGGTGACAGTGACGTCCGCTCCACCGTGGTCAATGGCATTTCGGAAGAGGTTCTCGAAGAGTTCTAACAGCCGCCCTTCGTCCGCCAGTATCTCGACGGAGGAGTCCACCTCACAGTTGAGGGTGGCACTCGGCGTCTCTACGTGCTTCCACGCTTGGGTGACGACCTCGGCGATTGTGACTGAATCCGGGTCAAGTACCAATTGTCCCTGCTCCGCGAGTGAGAGGAGTTCGTCGATCATCTGTTCCATTCGCGCGTGTGCCTGCTCGACCGCCTCGAAATGCTCCGCATTGCCTGATTTCCGTGCTAATTCGAAACGCCCACGCGCGACGCTGAGAGGGTTACGCAGGTCGTGTGCAATCGTACTCGCGAACTCCTGAAGCCGCTCGTTCTGTCTTGTGAGTTCCTGTTCGCGTTCGGCCCGCGCCGTGATGTCTCTGAAAATCCCGATCCGCTCGGCGGCATCACCCAACCCAGCGATGGCGTCCGTATTCACTTCCATAACCATGGAATTCTCGTCATCGTGTCCCCACTGAACTGTCGTCGTCGAGCCCTCGTCATCGATCTTCAGCAGAACGCGTTCTAACGACTCGGACGGGGTGAACTCGAAGTCGGTTATCGGCCGGCCCTCCAGGTTTTCGATATCGATCCCAAACGCCTCCGCGAAAGCGTTGTTCGCCTCGGTGACGGTGCCATCCGGTTCCACGACAACAACGGGGTCCGGCGTGGACTGAAAGAGCGATTTGAATCGACGATCGCTCTGTTCTTTCTGTCGTGTGAGTTCGAGCGACAGTTGCCGTCGCTGCAGCAAGTTCTGGATCCGCGAGTTCAATTCTCTTTTGCTGACGGGACGCTGGATAACTTCATCGACAACCTCCCAGACTTCAGTGCCAAACTCGTCTGGAGATGCCTCTCCAGTCAGTAAGAGGAACGGCAAAAACGTCGGAGTTGTGTCCGTTTTTATATTGCGTAGTTCATCCCTGAATTTCCCCAGTGACCGGGTATCGAGCAGACACAGATCGAATTGCGGGTCTTCAAACTGGGTCTCGGTGGGTGTCAGAACACTGTACTTTTGTTCGAGTTGCTCGGTCAGCAGTTCTCGGTTCCGGTCGCTCTCGACCAGCAGAAGAAGGGTCGTCTGTTGGGTCTCGTCGGTGCTTGTAGCGCACATTATTGATCAGTCACCGTTCCGGCCGATCGGCGTCGTCAGCCCATTCTGGCGTCCCGCTCAGGATTCCGCGGAGTTGCGTGAGTGGTTCGCCGACCGTAATCCCGTGTTCGGTGATCGCGAACTCGCGGAGCGTTCGCTCGAAGTCACTGGTCCGCATTTTCAACACGCCGATGACTTTCCGCATTTCTCCACGCAGTTCGAGATGGCGGAGAAAGACGATGTTATCAGCGAGATAGCTGATCCCGACATCGGTGGCCTGAAACTCTCCCGTGATGTCTGAAACCTCCTCGATCAACACGACGGTCACGCCCATGTTCTTCAGATATCGATTGAGTGCGTGGAGGTTCGACAGGAGTTCGTCCTCGTTCCCTCGGAGGGCGAGTTTGTACCCCGCGATCCCATCGATCATCACGATCTCCGTTTCTTTCTCTTCGACTTCCCGCCGGACCATGTTCGCAAACTCCTGTGGCGAGGTGGTTAGTGATTCAATTTCCTCAACGTTCAACGTCCCTCGTTCGCGCATTTTCTCGACGGGAATGTTGACTGCCTCCGACCGGCGCATGAACGTCGTCTCTGATTCCTCGAAGAGATACATCACCGACCGTTCGCCGCGTCCTGCGGCTTCTTTCATGAACTGGGTCCCGGTCGTCGTCTTCCCCACACCGGTCGGGCCGGAAATGACTGTGACTGTCCCGCGGTCGAGTCCCCCGTTGAGGAGTTCATCCATCTCCGGGACTCCCGATGAGATCGGCTCGTCGACGAATGCCCGGTTGTGCTCACCCGGAGTGAGTTGCGGATAGATCTGCAGTCCCTCATCGGTGATATTGAGCGCGTGATCGCCGTCCATCGTGGCCGAGCCGCGGAACTTCGGGACGCGAAGCGTGCGGCCCGTCGATGCGTAGCCGAGTTCGATCGTCCCGTCGCTCATGAACTGCAGATCGTCATCTGGGGAATCGTCCGTCGCCTGCGTGGTGAACATAACTGTCGCCCCTTCCTCGCTGAGCAACCGCATGAACGACAGGGCCTGCTTCCGGAACTGATACTCATCCGTCGAGAGGTATCGAATCTGGGTGATCGGATCGACGAACACTCGGTCGGGAGTGAGTTCAGTCACTCGCTCAGAGATCTTCTCTACGATGGGATCGCGCTCGACCTCACTCGACTCGAAGATATCGTAACTTTGATCACCTGCAAAAAAGTCCGACTTTGGGCTCAAATCGAGGAAGTGGATGTCGCCAAGGTCGAATCCCAACTGCGCCGCATTCTGCTTGATGTCTTCGGTAGCTTCTTCGAGGTTGATGAATAATGCCGTCTCTCCGTCGGCGGTCCCGTTCGTCAAATAGTGTAGTCCGAGGATCGTCTTTCCTGTCCCGGGCTCGCCGCGAACCAGATAGCTCCGTTCGGGAACGAGTCCGCCGTGGAGAATCTCGTCAACTCCAGCGACACCTGTCGAGATGCGATTCGGTGCTTCGTCCGTCTTCGTTGTAGATGCGTTTGTATCTGTCATGACGGTGCTGATCGCTTTCCGTAGTTGTTCGGCCGGGGGTTGATAGTGATTGCCCCGTCAGCATGGACAGTCACGGGAAAATCAGCGTGTCAGACGGTGACTCTCCCCACTTTTCGTTGGCGTTCCGAGTCCGCTGTCGGTTGAATCGCTGATCGACTTCGCCTGGATCGACATGTTCGAGACGTGAGGGTCGCTCACCGCGCTGTCTTTGATCGCTGCAACCGCCGCAGGACCTGTCGTTGCGAGCGATCCGCTGCCCCGAGTAACTGTTCGATACGATTCACTTGCCGAGTTGTCCCAAACGGCGGGACGTTCTGTCTGTCTTCGTCACGGAGAGAATACCGTCGGTTTCCACGGGCAGAGTCCACCCATCGAGACCCTGTTGTTTGGTATGTGGTATCATGTGTGATAACTTGGTGTCAGTTTTTATCCGTGTCTGTTCGCAGATATTGGGTATGCTTGACAAGGCGCGCTTACGGAGTATCGATCTCCGACCGAAAATCATACTCGCCTTCGTCATTGTCGCTGTTTTAGTCGCCGTTACCGGGGCCATCGGCTACACCTCGGTCGCCGCCGTTGACGAGGAAGCACACATCATCGCGGAAGATGGACAGAAAATGGACGCGAGCGCGGAGATGATTGTTGCCATCGAACAGCAGCATGGGGCGATACAGGCCGCCCAACTTGGTGACGAAAACGCACACCAACAGTTCGAAGAAGCTCGTCAACAGTTCAACGAAGAGGCACAACATCTCCAAGAAGCGGAGTTGAGCCCACAACAGGAAGAGCGGTTCTCAACGCTCATGTCTCAACATGAGGAGTACAATACGCTCGGAAGCGAGTTCTTTGAAGCACGCCAAGAGGGGGACACCGAACTAGCGACCCAGACGGCCGGCGAAATGGCGTCATTGAGAACCCAGATGGAGGGACAGGCACACGCAATCGAGGAATCGGCACAAGCTAACCTGGAATCCCAAGTAGCGATTGCTGATAGCACGACTCAAACGGCACAGATGAGGGTAATCGGACTCACGATCGGTGCGTTTGTCGTCGCGCTCGTGATCGGATTGTTCGTCGCAAAGCGGATCACCTCACCCGTCTCTCAACTCACCGAGGCCACCGTCGCCGCCAGTAACGGCGAGTTCAACACCGATATCGACGACCACCCCGAAAACGACGAGCTCGGTCGGATGATCGATGCGTTCCAGGAGATGCAGGCGAACCTCAACGCGGTGTTCGACGAAGTCGATACGTTCAGTGCAGATCTGGCAACCGGCGACGACGGACTTCGAACCCGTGAGCGGAAGACGGACTTCCCGGGGCTGTACGGCGAGATCATGGCCAATTTGGATCACGGTGCGAATCAAGTTGTCTCCGGATTCGAAGAGATACGGATGGCCAGCGAGAACCTCCAAAACGGGCAGCTCAATCAGGATATCGACACGGACATGCCCGGCTACTACGGGCAAATACTGGTCTCACTCGATGCCGGAATCAGCCAACTCAACGAGAGTCTCGTCGCCGTCCAGCGAACCACCGACGAGGTCGCAGCGGCCAGCGAGGAGACGGCAACAACCGCGGCCAAACTTGACGACGCGAGTGACGAGGTCGCGACGTCCGTCGATGAACTTCAGCAGGCGAGCGAGGACGTCGCACGATCGGTTCAAGAAATCAGCGCCGGAGCCACCGAACAGAGTGACGACCTCCAACGTGTGGCCAACGAGATGAGCGATCTGTCGGCGGCCGTCGAGGAGGTCGCCTCCTCGGCTGAAGAGGTGAGTATGACCGCACAGAACGCCGTCGAACGCGGTCTCGAAGGGCAAGCGGCGGCCTCCGAGGCTACTGACGAGATCGCCGCGATCGAATCACAGGCGACTGAAGCTGCGGCGCAGGTCAAAGCGCTCGATGACAAAATCACCGAAATAAACGAGATCGTCGACCTCATCACGGACATCGCCGAGCAGACGAACCTACTTGCGCTGAACGCCTCGATTGAGGCGGCCCGCGCCGGTGAAGCTGGCGAAGGATTCGCCGTCGTCGCAGACGAAATCAAAACACTTGCCGAGGAGGTGGACGAGGCAACGACCGAAATCGAAACCCAAATCCAAGACATCCAATCGACGACGAGCGAGACGGTTGCGGGGATGGAAGAGATGACGGAACGCGTCGATCGCGGTGCGGAAACGATCGAGGACGCGATCGAGATGTTCGACGAGATCGCACAGGCAGTCGACGAAGCCGAGTCGGGCGTCCAGGAGATCAGCAGTGCGACCGACGATCAGGCCGCTTCGACCGAGGAGGTCGTATCGACAGTCGAAGAAGTAGCGAGCGTGAGCGATCAAACCGCGAGCGAGGCGAGTACGGTTTCGGCGGCTACGGAAGAGCAAACATCGTCCCTGTCGGAGGTGGCAGAAACGGCCGAACATCTATCGGCCCTCTCGGACGCGTCAACCGCGGAGCAGCTCTCGACGGCGTCGGAGACGCTCCGCAAGCAGGTTGCAAAGTTCGAACTCGATACTACGACAACAGTTGACACGGCAACAGCCGGCACACCAAGTGCGACACAGGCGGTCAGCGCGACAGACGGAGGTGAGGATCGAGAACCGACACAGCCTGACGATCAGTCCTAGATACTAACATCGAACTGACAATTACGGCACGCACCAACGAAGTACGTCCTTGGTTTGACAGGCTGATCGAACGATTCGTTGGTCGCACCGAGACTGTACTATAATCGCGTCTTTGCCGTTAGCTCGTCCAATTCGAGGGTTCAGCCCTTCACCATCCTTATCTGTGTGCTCTGCCTTTACATAGATATGTCTACTCCGGATACTGATACCGATATCCTCTTTCGTCGCGTTCAGGATATCGCTGACATCGGTATCTGGGAGTACGATCTACAGACGGCGTCTCTCAGCTGGTCCGTT
Source organism: Halorubrum sp. BV1 (assembly GCF_000746205.1). Lineage (NCBI taxonomy): Archaea > Methanobacteriati > Methanobacteriota > Halobacteria > Halobacteriales > Haloferacaceae > Halorubrum > Halorubrum sp. BV1. Next base: position 645,393 of record NZ_JQKV01000002.1, on the reverse strand, counting down.
GGTATCCACCAGATACACGACGTGGAGGAGGCGTACGAGCCGACTTGGGAGGAGGCACTCGAGTTCTACCACCCGGACGACCGCGACGAGATCAAAGACGTTGTGAATCGAGCGGTTGAACAGGGGGAACCGTACGATCGTGAACTGCGTATCGTTCGCCCTGACGGTACCGTTCGGGACGTCCGTGCTCTGGGGGAAGTGAACACCGACGAACACGGAGACACCACGCTCGTTCGGGGCGTGTTGCATGACATCACTGAACGCAAACAGCGGGAGCGAGAACTCCGGCAATTCAGTGAGGCCGTTGAGCAGGCCGCTCACGCCATCTACATTACTGACACCGACGGGACAATCGAATATGTCAATCCAGCATTTGAGGTGATTACGGGGTACACTGCCGAAGAGACGATCGGTGACACTCCTGCTATTCTCAGTTCGGGAACGTACGACGAGACGTTCTATGCTACCCTTTGGGAGACTATTCTTGCAGGAGAGAATTGGAAACACGAAATGGTCGATGAACGGAAGGACGGCCAGCGGATCATTCTTGACCAGACGATTGCACCGATCCAGACTGCGGATGGGGATATAGAGGGTTTCGTTGCGATCAACCGAGATATCACCGAGCGGAAAGCGCGCGAAGAGCAGCTCCAGATCTATGAGTACGCCTGTAATTCAGCCCTCAGTGGGATTGCAATTGCCAGTCTGGACGGCGAATTACAGTCGGTGAATCCTGCATTCTGTGAGATGTGGGGGTACGATGATCACGAAACCGTCCGTGGGAGATCAGTCACCGAGTTCTGGAGTGATCCGGAGGCCGCCGCAGACGTCGTCACCACGATTCGAGAAACCGGGAGCTGGAAAGGAGAACTCCATGCCGTCCGCCAAGACGAAACGACGTTTACCGCGTACTGTTCGGCCAGCTACGTGGAAAATGATGCCGGCGAACCGATCGCCATGATGTCCTCGTTCGTCGATGTTACCGATCAGAAGAGACACGAGCAGAAATTGCGACAGGCCAATGAGGAACTCGAGATGTTGAATCGCGTTGTTCGTCACGACATTCGCAACGACATGGCAGTGATTCTCGGCTGGGCCGAATTCCTCGAAGAGCACGTCGACGATACCGGCTCGGATCACCTCACAAAGATTCTCACGAGTGGTAAACACATTGTCGAACTTACAGAAATCGCTCGTGATTATGTGGAGACGATTACGAGCGAAGAAACGGTTGAAATCAAGCCCACACCAGTACGGTCAGTTCTGGACACTGAGATCACTCTCCGACAAGAGTCCTATCCGGATGCAGACATCCACACCGTCGGATCGATTCCGTGTGTCGAAGTGCAGGCCAACGAGATGCTGTCATCGGTGTTTCGAAACCTGTTGAATAACGCTGTCCAGCACAACGACAAAGACCGGCCCGTTGTCGAGGTACTGGCTGAAGAACACGCCGACAACGTGGAAATTGCCATTAGAGACAACGGTCCGGGCATCCCAGAGAGTCGGCAAGAGACAATTTTCGGGAAAGGAGAGCAAAGTATCGAGAGTAGTGGGACCGGGGTCGGACTGTATCTCGTTCAGATGATCGTTGAACAATATGGCGGCGATATCGCGGTACGGAATGCCGATACAGAAGGAGCAGTGTTCACTCTGCGACTTCCCAAAGCGACTTGAGTCGTTGTCCTCGACGAATCAGCACGCGACATCGCCCACTGGGTATAAAAACCAGACGGGACCGATATAACCGGTTGGAATTTGATATGGTGATATGGACACAGACGGATCGACTGATGGACCCGAGCAATCGCTCCGTCGGTCGAGCCTGTCGAGGACATTCGTGACGCGTCGGGGGCGCTTCGCCCAATCGCTGTTGGAGGAGTTCGTGTCCGGCTACACGTTGATTCCAGCTCCGCCGCCGGTCGTCCTGTATGGCCTGTCACTCGTATTTGGCGTGCTTGCTGCGATCCAGCTGCCAGCTCTGGGAGCCCCGTTGAGTGATATCCTGCAGACGATCGTTCCAGGGGTCACGGCGGCGTTTCTCGCGGTGTGTGGCTATTGGACGACCCTCGCGGCCCGGCCGGCAGAGAAACAGGCGGCTGGCACGCTGATGGCCGTTCTGTTAATGGCGACTGCGACGGGAACGGTCGCTATGGTGCTGTTATTAGAGGCTGACAAACTGCAGTCGACCTTCGATTGGCTGTTCGCGTTCACTGCCGCGATGAGTGCCGGGGCAATCGTGGGGGTCCCGATCGGCTTCGGGTTCGATTCGCTGGCTTTCTATCAGCAGTCACTCGAATCAGAGTACCGACAGACCAGACAGCTCAATCAACGGCTTCGCGTGCTCAATCGGGTGTTACGGCACAACGTCCGCAACGAGTTGAACGTCGCGCTCGGCGGACTGGAGTTCGTCGAGATGGACCTCACAAGCGACCAGAGTCGCGACTGGTACCGCCGATCAACAGCGGCCCTTGATCGGCTCCGAACCCACACTGAAAAGCTGATTCAGCTCGATTCGGAGAGGCTGTTCGGCTCCGAGACGACAACCGTCGACGTTGCCGTCTTCATCCGGGCGTCTCTTATTTCGGACGCCGTGCTCTCCACGCCCGACCGAGTGACGCTTGAGACGCCAGACGCCGCCCCCGTCGTAGCGCACCCACTTATCGGGTCGGCCATCATCGAAGCGCTCCATAACGCGTTGGTCCACGCCCCCGACTCCGAGCTGACAGTGCGCATCCGCGTCCGCGCGGCGGCCGACCGGGTCACCGTCGAGATCGCTGACACGGGACCGGGAATTCCCGCGATCGAACTCAAGGCGCTTGAGCGGGCCGATGAGGACTCGCTCACCCACGGGCAGGGCGTCGGCCTGTGGTTCATCAAATGGGTGGTCGATGCGTCGGATGGGACGCTGTCGTTCGAGGCGAACGAACCGACCGGAACGATCGTCCGGATGCACCTTCCGCACGCGCCATCGGCCTGAGCAAGTGGTGTAACCGGCCACGTCTCGCGACCGCGCCGTTTCCGAGTCCGATCAGAGCGGTCGCTGACTCACCGATCGATACCTACCCACCGTGTTATCGTGACAAATTCAAATACAATTATTACTTTTGATTAATTGGCTATCGACCCACGTCGTGTTTCCGTTCGCACGTAGATGCAAAAGACCGAGCGATAGCCAGCAGATGGTGAGGGTCAGATCGCGTTGCGGTCAACACGAACGCGATCCGAACCACCGACGAGCAGTGTTGGCTGTACGCCGCAGTCGTTTCGAAGACGAGCAGATACACTCCGAAATACGCTGGTTTCGCCACGTATGGCTCCGATCACATGAGAATCGTTCACTGCATCAGCCGGGAAACACGAGATCGAAAACGCTCTGTCTCTCGTCGATAACGCAGACGATGTGATCGGCGGTCGCTGCTGTGAAACCTGCAGTTACTGCATCAGAGATCCGAATTCAGAAAGCCAGCCATACATATAACAAAAATTATAAGATAAGGAAAGTATATTATTTCAAATACTCCTGATCATCTCGGTTCGTCGATTGCGGAAGCGTGGTTGCACTTTCCCGTTGTCTGGTGGAATCATGCACAACGCACTACACGAGTAGACATACATTGTGAAATACTCTCGTTTCAGCACAGCTACGAACACTCACTAACGAGTGCGGAGTTCACCGGAGCAGCGATCCATGATAGCAAGTGACCACAACAGTTACCTAGAAGCGCTCGACAGTAGCCGGTGATGCAGTTCGTCAGATACACGACCAGCGGTTCACCAGCATGGGGTATCCGCCGCGACGCGGAGATCATTCCACTGGCGGGACTCAGAGAAACGGTCACGTACCAACAGTTGACCGACGAGGGCTTCCTCCGAGTCGTGGAAGACGCCGCCGATGCGATGGCCGCACAAGCCGTCCCCGTGTCGGAAGCGAATCTCCTCGCCCCGGTTCCACGGCCGGGCAAGATCATCTGCGTGGGACTGAACTACCACGACCACGCGGAAGAGCAGGACGAGGACGTACCCGAACGCCCCCTCCTGTTCGGGAAGTCGGGAACCGCGGTCACCAATCCCGGCGATCCGATCGTCCACCCCGCCGAACTTGACGAGGTCGACTTCGAAGTCGAGCTCGGCGTGGTCATCGGCCGAACCGCAAAGGACGTCTCGACCGCAGATGCGCGCGACTACATCGCCGGCTACACCGCGATCAACGACGTGAGCGGACGGGACGCACAGTTCGACGACGGCCAGTTCTTCCGTGGGAAGAGTTACGACACCTTCGCACCGATGGGGCCGACGCTGGTCCCCGACGAACGACTCGACCCGGAGAGCCTAGACGTGGCCTGCCGCGTCAACGGCGAGACGATGCAGTCGTCGAACACCGAGGAGTTCATTTTCGGCGTCGAATCGGTCGTCTCCTACATCAGCGGAATTACGACGCTTCGCCCGGGCGATGTTATTTCGACGGGGACCCCCGGCGGAGTCGGCATCTTCCGCGACCCGCCGGAGCTGCTCGAACCGGGTGATTCGGTCGACGTCGAAATCGAAGGCATTGGGACACTGACGAATCCCGTCGTCGCCGAGCGAGACTGACGACCGAGAAACCGCACACCATGTCCAGAACGCGACACACCGATCGAACGGTCGTCGTCACCGGCGCGGCGAGTGGCATCGGACGCGGCATCGCACGACGATTCGGCGACGAGGGCGCGAACGTCGTTGTAGCCGACATCCAGCGGGAGCCGAAGCAGGGTGCCCGATACGACAGCGACGTGACCACCCCGACGGACGTCGTTATCACCGAGGAAACGCCCGGCGAGGCCACGTACGTCGAAACTGACGTCGGCGATCCCGACAGCGTCGCCGCGATGATCGAGAGTGCGGTCGATACGTACGGCGGCATCGACGTCCTCGTCAACAACGCCGGCATCCAGATCGTCGGGGATTCGCAGTCGACGACCATCGAGGAGTGGCAGCGGTCCATCGACATCGACCTGAGCGGGGCGTTCTACTGCGCCAAGTTCGCGGTCCCGCACCTCGTCGAACGCCGCGGACAGATAATCAACATCGGCTCCGTGCGAGGCTTCGAAGGCGGCGGGGGGCCACCGTACGCGGCGGCGAAAGGCGGCGTCGTCAACATGACCCGGGACTTAGCGATAGAACTGGGCGAGGACGGCGTCCGAGTCAACTGTATCAATCCCGGATACATCGAGACGCCGCTGCAGGACATCAACACCGACGAGGACGTCGCCAAGGCCGAAGAACATACGCTTTTGCCCCGGTTCGGGAAACCTGAAGATGTCGGCGACGCCGCCGTGTTCCTCGCCAGCGACGAGGCGGCGTTCATCACCGGTGTGAACCTCCCGGTCGACGGTGGCTGGCTCGCACACAGCGGGCTGTGACAGTTCGGCGAAACAGTTTTACAGCGCCGTTCGCACCGGTGATACGATGGACTATCGACAGCTCGGCAGTACGGGGACTCGCGTCTCGGAGCTCTGTCTCGGGACGTGGCGCTTCGGCAAGGAGACAAACGGCGTGGTCGAGACTGGGCGAGAGGAGGCCCACGAACTGCTGGACGCGGCCTGGGATCGCGGTGTCAACTTCATCGACACGGCGAACGTCTACGGCTCACCACACGGGACCAGCGAGGAGTACATCGGAGAGTGGCTTGCGGACCACGACCGGACGGACTTCGTCATCGCCTCGAAGGTGTACTTCCCGTTCGACGGGTGGGGTGAGCCCGGTCCGAACGATTCCGGACTGGGCCGCAAGCACATCCGCGCTCAGGTCGAAGGGACGTTGGATCGCCTCGGGACCGACTATCTGGACCTGTACTACATTCACCGTTGGGACGAGAACAGCGACATCGAGGAGACCCTGCGGACACTAAACGACCTCGTGCGCGAGGGGAAAGTCCACTACCTCGGTGCCTCCACTATGGCGGCCTGGCAACTGACCAAGGCCCTCTGGAAGTCCGATACGGAGGGCCTCGAACAGTTCGAGGTGACACAGCCGCTTCACCACGCCGGCTACTACGACGACGTGAAAGAGTACCTCGATGTCTGTGCCGACCAAGACATCGCGGTCTGTCCGTACTCACCGCTTGCGGGTGGCTTCCTCACTGGGAAGTACGAACGCGCTGATCCGGACGACCCGGAAGCGGTCGAGGCTCCCGACGGGTCTCGGGGGAGCTTCGACGACTTCTTCGACGACTACTACCTCTCCGAGCGGGGCTGGCACGTGCTCGATGAGATCCGGACTGTCGCGACGGAGGTCGACGCCACGCCCGCACAGGTATCCCTGCGCTGGCTGATGGACTGGGACGAGATCACCTGTATCCCTATCGTCGGGGCCCGTACGGTCGACCAACTCGACGAGAACGTCGCGGCGACCGATATCGACCTCTCGGACGCCCAGTGGGACCGCATCATGGATGCGCGGTACGACCCCGACGGGAACCTCTGGGGACACTGACGGGGCCGCCTCGCGACCCGCCGTGTCTCATTCGGCGTCGGGGTCGAACCGCCAGACCCGCTCCATGAACGGGATGCCGTCTTTCGGGTCGGCATCGGCGTCGACGCCCGACTGTTTGAATCGGCTGGTGTACCGCTCCCAGTCGGCGACGGCCTCGTCGCCGTCGACGGCCTCGAGATAGGCATCGAGATCTGCACATTCTAGGATACAGACCGCGATATCGTCGCGGACGTACAGTTCGAACGTTTCGACTCCCCCACGTTCCATCGCGTCAGTCACTCCCTCGGGGACGTCGTCGTGGGCTTCGACGTACGCCTCGCGCTGGTCGGGGTCGAGTCGCTGGACGTAGACGGCGCGCTCGGTATCTGCCATACGCCAATCGTCTCGGGGCGGACAAATCAGCGTTACGGCGGCGACGGCGGTGGGTATTAGTGGTCCGCACACGACCGGAACATATGGTTTCGCCCGCACTCATACTGCCACACGAACCGGACGAACGCTGGCACCTCGCCCGACAGATGGGTGTCACAGACGCCGTCATCCACCCGCTCGAGATCGGCGACGGTCGGACGCAGTGGACCTACGACGACCTGCAGGGGCTCTCGAACTGGCTGTCCGACGTCGGATTGAACTTCTCCGTCCTAGAGGGAAGCGTTCCCATCTCGGATCGCGTCCGCCTCGGCCGTGAGGGCCGGGACGAAGATATCGCGGTCTTCAAACGGTTCCTCCGGAACTGCGGGGAGGTCGGTATCCCGGTGGTCTGCTACGACTGGATGGCGGGCGTCCGTTGGGCGCGGACTGCGGCCCACGTCGAGGCCCGCGGTGGTTCCTCCGTCACCGAGTTCGATATCACCAAGACCCACGGTGGTCCCGAGACGCTCCCCGACGCCACACACGAGGACCTCTGGGAGGGGTTAGAACACTTCCTGCAGGAGGTCGTCCCCGTCGCGGAGGAGGCGGGGGTGAAACTCGGCCTCCACCCCGACGACCCGCCCCGAGCGTCGCTGCGTGACATCCCTCGTATCGTTACGAGCGTCGAGAACTACGACCGCGTGCTGGACATCTACGACAGCGAATACAACGGTATCACGTTCTGTCAGGGTAACTTCGCCGCGATGGGGGCGGACATTCCAGAGACGATAGCGCGGTTCGGCGACCGAATCAACTTCGTTCACTTCCGTGACATCGAGGGCGACGCCGACAGCTTCGTCGAGACGTGGCACGACGACGGACCGACCGACATGCTCGCCGCGATGCGAGCCTACGAACGCCACGTCGGCGACGACGTCCCGATGCGACCCGACCACGTCCCGACGATGGCCGGCGAGGACAACTCCAACCCCGGCTACCACACGAACGGGCGCCTGTTCGCCATCGGATACATGCGCGGACTGCGAGAACAGGTCCAAGCCGAGGGTTAACGCCGGTCAGAGGTCGATCGCGGAGCGGAACTCGGGCCGACCGGTCACACCGAGATCCACGCGGTAGAGGCTTCCCGCGCCCGCGCCTTCGGTTTCGCGGGTGTCGACGCACGCCGTCGTCACGTACGCCGAGTCGTAGTCGTCGCCGGCGAAGGTCAGCGACGACACCTTCCGAGCGTCAAACGAGATGGTCCGCTCGTGGGTCCCGTCGGGCGCGAACCGGTGGATAGCGCTCCCGTCCCAGAACGCCGACCAGACGTGCCCCTCGCTGTCGACCGTCATCCCGTCGGGGTACCCGTCGATGTCGCTCGCGTCGACGAACACCTCCGGGTCGGACAGTCTCCCGCTCGCGCGGTCGTAGTCGTATCGGTAGATGTACCCCGGTTCCGCCGGGTCGACTTCGCAGGTGTCGGTGAAGTACAGGTGCGACAGGTCGGGCGTGAACCCCATCCCGTTCGGGAGCACGCAGGACTCCCGGACGAGAGTGACTGTCCCGTCGGTGTCCAGCCGGTACAGCTGTCCGGGGAGTCCGCGCTCGGTGTCCGGCATGACGCCGGCGAAAACCCGCCCCTCCGGGTCCGCGGTGACATCGTTGAACCGCTCGTGAAACCGGTCGGGGTCCGGATCGAGGACGGTTTCAGCCGTCCAGTCACCCCGAGAGAGCCGCCGGACCGCACCCGCCTCTTGGAACAGCAACAGCGACCCGTCCCGCTGGATGGTGAAGCCGCCGATCCGCTCGTTGTCGTCCCGATAGACGCACTCGTAGTCGTCGACCGCCGGATCGTAGCGATAGATCCGCCCTTTCGGGATGTCACACCAGTAGAGCCGTTCGTCGTCGGGATGCCACAGCGGCCCCTCACCGGTCTCACATTCGATGTCGACGACTCGTTCGGGCGTGCTCATACCACCACTCACGGCCGGTGGGGTTGAAAAACCGAGGGGTGGTTCCGTGCGTCCCGCGGGTCGCGGCACTTTCCGTTCACGGGAGCCGAGGACAGCAGGGCAAAAGCCGAGAACCGCGGACGCAGGCAGCGGTCCTCGTTAGTCGTCGAGACGACCGCTCGCCACCGTCCCGGTCGTCATTAGCTCGTTCAACTCCTCTAAGTCGGTCTCCTCCGGCTGTTTGATATCGACGAGCGAGCCCCGGAACAGGACGCCGATGCGGTCGGCGTGTGTCAGCACCGACTCGATGTTGTGGCTGACGATAACGATCGTGATCCCTTGGTCGGCCAGTGTGTCGATGGTGTCCTGGACGAGCCGGGTCGCGTCGACCGACAGCGCGCTCGTGGGCTCATCGAGAATGATGACGTCAGGATCGAACGCGAGCGACCGACCGATTGCGACGAGCTGTCGCTGGCCGCCCGAGAGGAACTCCACCTCGGTTTTGATGTCTAAGTCTCGGCCGAGCCGGTCCATCATGATCCGTTCGGCCCGCTCGTAGGTCTCGTCCCAATCGATGACCTTCAGTGGACCAAAGCCAGCCCGAGGGAACTGGCCCATGAAGATATTCGTCGCGATGTCGAGGTCGTCCATCAACGCGAGGTCCTGGTAGACGGTCTCGATGCCGTTGTTGCGGGCGTCGGACGGGTTGCCGAAGCTCATCGGTTGGCCGTCCTTGTAGATCTGTCCCTCCGTCGGTTCGTGGACGCCGCTGAGCATGTTCATCAGCGTCGACTTGCCGGCACCGTTGTCACCGACGAGCGCGAACACCTCCGAGGGACGGATGTCGAGTGAGACGTCCTCGACGGCGACGATACGACCGAACTGCTTGGTGAGGTTTTCCACTCGGAGCTTCGGCGTCCCGGCCGTATCGGCGTCGACGCTCCCTGCCTGCTGCTGTTCCGTCGTGGCCTCGTCTTCGACGCTCATACCGAACCACTCGCGAGAATGCGAGCGCGAAGCTTACTCTGGGTGCTGTACAGGAGGATCGCCGTCAACAGGACGATTCCGTTTATCATCTGAATCTGTGTCGCGCCGATGACCGGGCTGTTGTTTAGCGCCGACTGGATGACTTGAATGAGGATGACGCCACCGAGGGCGCCGGTGATCTTCCCGCGGCCGCCGAAGAGACTGATACCGCCGATGACCGCGCCGGCGAACGCTTGGAACACCAGTCCTTCGCCGATCAGCGGCGGGACGACGCCGACGAAGCCGGTCAACATCAGCCCGGCGAGCGCCGACAGAATACCGCTGATGGTGTAAATAATGATGATGAGACGTTCGGTGTCGATCCCAACCTCACGGGCGGAGTGCTCGGAACTCCCGAGCGCGTAGACGGCCTGCCCGAACGAGGTGTACCGCAACACGAGCCCGGCGATCAGGAACGCAACCAGCATGACCCCGATGGCGAACCACGGCGTCGACCCGACTTGCGTGTACAGGGACGGAAGCCCGGTGACTGGCTGGGTCTGCATCGCCGTCTTCGCGCCCTCGAAGATGATGAGGAACGCCAGCGTCTGCAAGAACGGATTCAACCCGACCTTCGCGATCATCACACCGTTGACGAGGCCGATAAGCGACCCGACGAGGAGGATGATCGCGAAGCCGATCCACGGGCTTGTCGTCAGCGCCCAGCAACTCGGACAGGTTCCGAGGATCATCCCGGTGAACATCGCCGAGAAGCCGGCTATCGACCCGATCGAGAGGTCGAAGTGTCCCGACAGGAGACAGAGGCTCTCGGCCAACACCAGCAACCCGATCGGGACAGCGCCCCACAAGATCAGCTGGGCCGACCTGAACGTCTGTGGGACGAACGCCAAGACCCCGATCAGGACGATGCCCAGAATCGGCCAGATCATGTTGTCCAGCAGCGTCAGCAGTGCGTCGTCGCGGTCCCCGAACGTCCGTTCAAAAAACCCTTGTTCTGTTGCCATCCTAGCGTTAGCCCCAGACGTTGCCCCAGAGGAACGGCTGGTCGAAGTTGTCCTGCGTGATGACAACGCTGTTGGTCCGGAACCACGGGTGGCCGTTCTGTTCGCGCATGACTCCCGGCTCCCAGATGGGCTCCGACCACAGTTCAACGTCCTTGTGCTGGCCGGGCTCGATAGACAGCTGATCGGACGTGACTTCCGACCCCACCTCCGGGATGACGCTGTCGTCCATCCCGCTCTCGACGTACTCCCGCATGTAGTACATCGCGATCGGGTTATAGAAGTAGTTCGGCTGGTCGACCGCCGCGTCGATCATCCCCTCGCCGACCAGCGGATTCACCTCAGGGCTGCCGTCCATCTGGGTCAGGCAGATGTGCCCGTCTTCGCCTCGTTCGACCAGCATATCGAGGTTACGCAGCGCCCCGACGACGCCCAGCCCCATCGAGAGGTTCCCGGAGTAGATACCGTCGACGCGACCGTTCGCTTGGATGAACTCTTGGACGGTCGACTGGGCAACGTCGCGAGCGAACTCCCCGTTAAGCGTCTGGACGAGTTCGACGCGATCCTCCTCGGCCATCACGTCGACGAACCCTTGTGAACGCTGATTGGCCGACTGGTTCCCCTGGGGGCCGCGGATGTTCAGCACGCGCCATGTGTCCTTGTCGGGGTACTGCTCTTCGAGGGCGTTGAGCATCTGTTCGCCCGAACTCGCGCCGCCATCGTAGTTACTGAATCCGACGTACAGTGGGATCTCCGAACTGGCGGTGTCGGCGTTCGTCGCGAACACCGGAGTACCGCCCTCGATCGCCTGGTTAATCGCCCCCTCTGCCGCGCCGGTCTGCCAGACCCCGACGAGGATGGCGTCGTGGTCGCCGTTGGCGAACTCGCGGATGTCCGAGACCTGCTTTTGGGCGCTCTGTTGGTTCGGTCGAACGTCGAGTTCGATGCCCTGGTCCTCGGCATAGAACTCAGCCGCCTCGATGTAGGCCGTGATCCACGATCCGCCACGGACGTAGGCGGACATCCCGATCTTGTCGAGAGAGTTCTCCCCGCCTCCGCTTCCGGCGTCGCCGGTGGTACCGCCGTCGCCGCTGCCGCCGTCGCTGCTGCCGCCGTCGCCGCCGTCGCCTCCTCCGTTTCCACTACACCCCGCAAGTGAGATAGTTGTGATTGCTGCGCCGGTCGACTTTAGGATTTTCCGCCTGTTACTACTTCGCATACATTCGTCAATTAAACCAGCGCCATATAAAGATTGTTGATAATTGAACGTCTACAACCGAGTGACACAGCGGCCATCTGTTGGTTATTTGACCGCCCTCTGTGTCGAGATACGCCTCAGTGCGGGCGGTAGGTTCGAACATGGATCAGCGCGTGTATTCGGATCTTCCGTCTTGGCAATAGTTTCATGCGACTCGGTTCCGAGGGTCACCGTATGAATATCTATATCGACTCGGCGTCGCCGGAACAGATACGGACCGCCGACAGACGCGTCCGACTGGCCGGCGTGACGACGAACCCGTCTATCGTCGCAGAGACGGACCGCCGATACAGAGATGTCGTGGAACACGCAGCCGCGATCACCGACGGTCCGGTGTTCGCGCAGGTTCTCGCCGAGGACGCCGACGGGATGGTCCGCGAGGCGCGTGGCTATCAGGAGTGGGCGGACCACGTCATCGCGAAGATCCCGGCGACGCGGGCGGGATTCGAGGCGCTGGGTCGGCTTCGTGCTGACGGAGTTCCTGCGGGGGCGACCGTGATATTCACCGTCGAGCAAGCGGTGGTGGCCGCAGAAAACGACGCGACCTTCGTCGCTCCGTACGTCGGTCGCATCGACGATTCCGGCGACGACGGGGTCGCGACCACCCGTCGCATCCAATCGATCTTCGACGCGCAGGGGTTCGAGACCGAGGTGTTGGCGGCAAGTATTCGAAACACCACACAGGCGACCGCCCTCTACGAGGCCGGAATCGACGCGATCACGATGTCGCCGTCCGTGCTCGACGCACACGTTGATTCTCCGGAGACAGCAGAGAGCGTCGCCGGATTCGCGTCCGCCTGGGGCGACAGGGACCCCCCGCTCTCGGAGTGACGAGTCGGGTCCGAACGAACCCCTAAATACCGGGGAATGTTATCTAGTCGCATGGGCATGAATCCGACGATTCTGGTCGCTGGCGACTCTCTCGTGGACTTCGTCCCACGCACCCCCGGGCCGCCGGGTGACACCGGCGGGTATGAACCCCCCTTCGGAGGTTCCGGTGCGAACGCTGCGATGGCGCTCGAACGCCTCGGCGTCCCGCCTCTGTGCTGGACGCGGCTGGCGACCGACGATCTCGGCGTGTTCCTCCGGGAACACTTTGCGGCCTCTGCCATCCCGGACGACCTGCTCGTGACGGACGACGACGCGCGGACGACGGTCGCGCTGGTCACACACGACGCCGAACGGGGGCCGTCGTTCGCCTTCTACCGGGAGCGAGGGGCAGACACCAGACTGCGACAGGGTACTGTCTCCGACGACACCCTGGAGTCGGTGTCGTGGGTCCACACGACCGGGGTGACGATGAGCGTCGAGCCGAGTCGCTCTGCGACGCTCGAACTCCAATCGCGAGCCGCCGACCGCTGTACGGTGTCGCTCGATCCAAACTGGCGGCCGGAGATGTGGCACAGCCCCCACGAGTTCCGTGCCGTCGTCCGAGGCGCGCTGCCGGATGTCGACGTCGTCAAAGCGACACCGGATGAGCTGTCGGTCGCGGGCTTCGAGGCCGGCGAGCCGGCGGCGTTAGCCCGTTCCGTCGCCGACGAGGGGCCACACACCGTGGTGCTGACTCTCGGAGAGGCGGGCGCGTTTTGTTTCGGTACCGACGACAGCCCAGTGACCGGACAGGCCCGACACGAGGGATACGAGGTCGATCCCGCCGACGCCACTGGTGCCGGCGACGCGTTCCTCGCGGGGTTTGTTGCGGCGCTGACACACGGAGTCGAAGACCCGAACCGTGCGCTCGCACTCGCGAACGCCGCCGGCGCTGTCGCGACGACTCAGGCCGGTGCCGTGACGGCGCTGACCGGCCCCGACGCGCTCCGACGGTTCCACGACGACATCCCCTGGCTGTCGTAGCGACCACACTGGGGGTTGTTCCGCTCTAGTGAACAGAGTTATGTGGGTTGGGGATCCTCTTCGGGGTATGCCAACAGACGAAAATACGATCACCGCGACGAGGACGTCGCTGCGGATCGTCGAGGCCCTGAAACGGTTAGACGGGGCGGGCGTGACAGCGGTGGCGAAGGATCTCGACATGACGAAGAGCACGGTCCACAACCACCTCAAAACGCTGGAAGACGAGGGGTACGTCACGAACGAGGGCACCACCTATCGCGTCGGCCTGCGGTTTCTCGAACTGGGAGAGTACAAGCGGAACCGGATGGACATCTACGAAAAGGCCCGACCGGAGGTCAAAGCACTGGCGGAAAAGACGGGTGAGACGGCCAACGCGGCCGTCGAGGAACACGGAGAAGGCGTCTACATTACCCGTGCCGAAGGGACTGAGGCCGTCACGGTCGATACGTACGCGGGCAAGCGGGTGAAACTCCACTGCACCGCGCTCGGGAAGACGATCCTCGCAGAACTGCCCGAAGAACGCGTCGACGAGATCCTCGACACCCACGGCCTCCCGGCCCGGACGGAGAACACCATCACGGATCGAGAAGAATTACAAGCGGAGCTTGCGACGATCCGGGAGCGAGGGTACGCGTACGACCGGGAGGAGCGGCTCTCCGGCCTGCGCTGTGTGGCTGCCCCAGTCGTCCCGGAAGACGGCGGTCTCGTGGCGGCGCTCAGCGTCTCTGGACCGACGACTCGGATGCAGGGGGACCTATTCCACACAGATATCCCCGAACTCCTGCGGTCTGCTGCCAACGTCATCGAAATCAATCTGGCGTACTCCTGATCGTTCAGTAGGTGTGCGATGGCGTTTCGTTCTGCTGAATACCAGTGGTAACACCTCTCACGGGACGAATTGCCGTTAGGTATGACAGACGTACATTTGTAATGTATACCCCGGTTAGCGTTCTCGTTCGTCAGTTGTTCGTTCACCTCTACAGAACACTGGGTCGGTTCGATACCTGCAGAGTACCACGCTGATCGGTATCAGACCAACGAAAGCACGACGACCGGCGGACGGCTCGCTACTCTCGCTTGACGTACACCACCGGCACGGGCGCATTTAGGAGGACCTGTTGGGCGTGATCGCCGAACATCGCCTTCCCGGCCGGGGACCGCTTGGTCCCCCCGACAACGGCCACGTCGGCACCGCTCCGCTCTATCGTTCGCACGACCTGATCCGCGAGGTTCCCACCCGAGACACCTCGGATCTCGTAGTCGATTCCCAGCGACTCCAGCCGATCGCCCGGTTCTCTGACGCTCTCGTGACGCTGTGCGACCTCGTCGGGTGTGAGACCGCTGGTCGTCGTATCGATACTCATCTGTTCCATCACTGCCTCGTAGTCGTCTCTCGGAAAGGCGTACAGGAGTGACACACTCGCGTTCGAGGGCTCCGCAAGGTTGATGGCGGCGTCCACCAGCGTATCCAGACTGTCCCGATCATCCGGGCCGATTGCGAGCAGTATGCGATCGTATGCCATACCGGAACGTCGTGTGAGAGACAATTAGGTGTTTGGGATCACAGCGGAGAGCGCGTTCAGACGAGCCGATACCAGCGAACGATCTCGACCACCCGTCGGTAGTATCTGCTTCGTTGTGGAAGCGTCGTGGAATTTCACCTCGGAGGTTCGGTGAACATCTACGTGGGAGATGCGGTCAGCCCCTCAGTATCGACTCGAAGGTCCGGTGGGCCAAATACGAGTAATCGCGTGCCGACAGGAAGGGAACCTCTTCGACCCACGAGAGACACGTCTCGTATTCAGCCCAGTCGTCCATCCACGGGTAGTCCGACCCGAGCAGCAGGCGGTCGGTGCCGAACCAGTCCGCGAGGTTGCGGACGTATCCCCACAGGTCCTCGTAGGGCCAGCCCTCCTCGCTAGAGCGCGGAAGAGAGCTCACCTTGACTGCGACGTTCTCGTGATCGGCCACCATCTCGAAGTCCGCCCAGGGGGCCGCGTCGGGACTCGTCGTCTCGTCGGGGAACGCCATGTGATCCACGATCAGCTGGACGTCCGGGTGCCGCTCCGCGAGGGTCGCGACCATCGAGAGCTGTTCGGCCTTCGGAAAGATGAACACGGACGCTCCCTGTCGAGCGGCCTCGGTCCAGACCGGTTCCAGTTCGTCGTCGAGGACCCAGTCGGCGGTCCGATCCAACTCCGTCGAGTGCTCCTCGTACTCGAGACACGCGTGCATCCGGACGCCCAACATTCGGTCGTGGCCGACGACCCGGCGGAGCGCCGTCCGTACGTCGTCGGGGTCGCCGTAGAAGTCCATCAGGCCGACCCCCCACAGGCGGTCCGGATACGCCTCTATGGAACGCATCGTATACTCGTTCGCCCGAACGCCGCGGCCGTATATCGGCGACGTCACCATCACGGCCTCCTCGACGCCGGCCGCGTCCATATCTCCGACGAGGTCGTGGGCGGTGTACGGACCGTCCCACCCCGGCGGGAGGACCGACTCGGGCCAGGGAAGTTCCGCGGTGTCGGGTCCCCAGGTGTGAGTGTGGGTGTCGATGAGGCGCATGGTTACTCGAGATTGCCGCCTCCGCTGACACGGACGGTGTCGCCGACGACGTAGTCCGCGCGGTCGCTCGCGAGCCACAGCACCGCGTCGGCGAGATCTTCGGGCTGTCCGAGTCGGCCGAGCGGTCGCCGCTCGCCCCGGGCTCGAAGAATCTCCTCGGCGGTTCGGTCTGGGTCGTCCGCCGCCTCTTGCTCGGCCTCATGGCGGAGCTGGGCGGTCTCGGTCACGTCTGTCGAGACCGCGTTCATCCGGATGCCGTGTTCGGCTAGCTCCTGTGCCATCCGCCAAGTCAGCCCGTTAATAGACGTCTTCGAGATGCCGTACAGCCCGAAGGGACCCGTCCGGCGGTCGCCGGCTTGGCTCGTGTGGTTGACGATACAGCCCTCGACGTCCTCGTCGATCATATGCCGTGCGACTCGCTTTGCGGCGTAGTACTGTGCGCGGACGTTGACGGCCATCGTGTGGTTCCACTGTTCGAGATCGGAGTCGACCAGCGACTTCTCCTCGGGCCAGACGGCCGCGTTGTTGACCAGCAGATCGATCTGCCCGAACTCGTCGATCGTCCGGTCAACGAGCGTGTCGATGTCGTCGGTCGACCCGACATCTGCGGTGATACCGACGATGCGGCCCGCGCCGCGCTCGTCCAGTTCTGCGGCGGTGGCATTCACTTCTGACTCCGTCCGGGAGTTTACGACGACGTTGGCGTCGGCGTCGGCCAACCCGGCAGCAATGCCCCGACCGATACCCTTCGTAGAGCCGGTGACGATGGCGGTCTCGCCGCTGAAGTCGTACTGCGTGTGTCCGACCATACCGCTCGATAACTCACTGCAGCGAGATGAAACCATCGATGAAAAGCCCTATGTTTATCTTCTATCGTGTCACATACACCGTCATGGCGCCAGAGATAACCAGCATTGAGTCCACCGAGTTCGCCTACCCGATCGAAGACGTCGGGACAGACCACCACGGGTTCAACCTCGTGTACGAACCGGGCTCCGTGACTGAGCGGAAGCTATTCGGCATCAAGATACACACTGACGACGGAATCACCGGGGAGTACGTCGGCGGTAACTCGCCCGGTGCAGCGCAGATCAACACGTTCGCCGATTACCTCGTCGGCAAGAACCCGCTCGAACGAGAGCGTCACTGGAGCGAGATGAAACGTGCGATGAGGAAGTACGACCGGATGGGGATCGGTCCCATCGACATCGCCCTGTGGGATTACGCCGGCAAGAAGTACGACGCACCAATCCACGAACTACTCGGCACCTACCGGACGCGGTTCCCCGCCTACGCATCGACCTACCATGGGGACGAGAACGGCGGGCTCGACACACCCGAAGCCTTCGCGGACTTCGCCGAGGAGTGTCTCGACATGGGGTACGGCGGCTTCAAAATCCACGGCTGGGGCGGTAGCGAGGGGTCCCGTGACCTCGATCGGGAGGTCGCAGCCGTCCACGCAGTCGGCGAGCGGGTCGGCGACGAAATGGACCTGATGCACGACCCCGCCTGCGAACTGGAGACCTACGCAGACGCCCTGACGCTCGGACGCGCGCTCGACGAGGAGGGCTTCTTTTGGTACGAGGACCCCTACCGGGACGGCGGCATCTCACAGCACGGCCACCGCAAACTCAGACAGGCCCTCGACACACCCATCCTCCAGACCGAGCACGTCCGGGGACTGGAGCCTGCGACGGACTTCGTGGCCAACGAGTCGACGGACTTCCTGCGCGCGGACCCGGAGTACGACGGCGGAATTACCGGCGCGATGAAACGGGCGAAGGTGGCAGAAGGGTTCGGACTGGACGTGGAGTTCCACGCGCCGGGGCCGGCCCAGCGTCACTGTATCGCGGCAATTCGCAACACGAACTACTACGAACTCGCCTTGGTTCACCCCGACTGCCCGAACACCCAGCCGCCGGTGTACAAGGGGGGCTACTCGGATATGCTCGACACCGTCGACGACGATGGGATGGTGGAGGTGCCCGACGGGCCGGGGCTGGGCGTCGACTACGACTGGGAGTACATCGAAGACAACACGACCGGAAGCGTCCACACCTACAACTGAGATGACCTACAGAGCCGGCATCATCGGAACGGGCGGTATCGCTGGGATGGGGATCCTCGGAATGCATGACGAGGAGGATATCGGCGAAAAAAAGGTCAAGGCTAGTCACGCCGGCGGGTACCAGGCCACCGACGACGTCGAACTGGTGGCTGTCGCCGACGTCGACGAGACCAAACTCGAACGGTTCGGTGAAGCGTGGGAGATACCACCCGATCGCCGATACGTCGGCCACGAGTCGATGCTCGCCGCGGAGGATCTCGATATCGTCTCCGTCTGTACGCCGTCGTATCTCCATGCAGACCACGTTATCGCCGCCGCCGAGTCAGCGGCCGACCCCGGACTGATCTGGTGTGAAAAGCCCATCGCGTCGTCGGTCACCGACGCCGAGGAGATGGTCGACGTCTGCGACGAGACGGACACGGAGCTGTTGATAAACCACTCCTTCCGGTTCACGACGAAGCTCCAGCAGCTCAGGGAACGTATCCAGAGCGAGGACCTGTTGGGTGAGATCCACTCCGTCGCCACGCAGTTCCGGATGGAACTGTTGCGCAACTCCACGCACCTGCTTGATACACTGGTGTACCTGCTTGACGCCCGTGCAGAACGGGTCTCCGGCTACATCACCGGCGAGAACGAGGCGGTCGACTCTCTCGAAGCCGAAGAACGGGTCGACGACGCCGGCGGCGGCGGGTTCGTGGTGATGGACGACGGGAGTTTCGTCACCATCGACTGTACCATCCCCCGGGAGGCCTCGTCGATGACGCTCCAGTTCATCGGCAGCGAGGGTAAACTCTACCTGAACAACGACGACGGGGAATGGCGGTACTGGCGGCTCGACGACGGCACCCACGTTGAAGACGACCTCCCCGAGATCGAGGGTGCGTGGACGTGGGACGAGGACTATCGCGACGCCTTTGCCAACGCCGCCGCCGACGCCGTCGGTGTCCTAGACGGGACCGTCGAGAACCCTTCGACGGGCGAGGAAGCGACTCGCTCGCTGGAGATCATCATCGGCTTCTACGTCTCACACTACACCGACGGACAGGTGTCAGTCCCGCTCGCTCGGCCGCTGCGGGACGTGACTGTCACGTCGTGGTGAGGTCGTCGTCCGCGCAAGCGGGCGACAAAGATACATTTTGGTTCGGCGTCTCCTGTCCGTATGACCGCCGACGCCGACCGAGTGCTACTTGCGCACACCGGCGATGCGACCGTCGCCGAGAAGTTACGCACGACTGCGTACATGCAGTACCTCCGCCGGTCGAAGGCCGGCCCGGTCGCGGTCGGAGACGAGTGGTTGGTGGTGGTCTCGAACGGGTGCGGCCGGACGACGCAGGTCACACTGACCGTGCGCGTGGTCGATGGCGGTCGGCGGATCGGTCCGGAAACGGAGATCGAATACGAACGGGCCGACGAGTGAACGTACTCGGCCGGTCGGTACTGTGGGTAAGGCCATCGCAGACACCATCGGCAGAGGAGGGCCGATACGGACCCACTGCAACGGCGGACTCGATTGGGTCGTGTTCGCATCACCGACGTTATGTATGATCACACGGTGTAGATACGTAGAGAAATGAGCGGAGTTGCCGCGCGCAAGCGTATCGAAAAGACAGGTATCGTCGCGATCATTCGCGGGATCGAACCGGACGTGTGCAGCGAGGTTGTCAGCGCGATTGCGGCGGGTGGTGTCGATGCAATCGAAATAACAGCCAATACACCCGGTGCAGTCGAACTGATCCGACAGATGTCCGCCGAGCACTCCGATGTCAGCATCGGTGCAGGAACCGTTCTGGATGCCGAAACCGCGCGGGCAGTTCAGCTAGCCGGGGCGGAGTTCGTCGTCACACCGACGGTCGATACAGACGTCATCGAAACGTGTAACCGGTACGGGACGCCGATCGCGAGCGGCGTGATGACGCCGACGGAAGCGCTCAAAGCGACGGAGGCGGGTGCCGATTTCTGCAAGTTATTCCCCGCCTCAAGCGCGGGTCCAGAGCAGGTGAGCGCGATCAACGGGCCGCTCCCCCAGGTTCCACTCATTCCAACAGGTGGGGTCTCGCTGGACAACGCGGCGGCGTTCTTCGAAGCCGGCGCCGTCGCCCTCGGCGTCGGCAGCGCAATCGTCGACAGCGAGGCGATAGACGACGGGGATTTCGCCGCTCTGACTGCGGCAGCGAGCGAGTTCACGACACTGGCAGAGGCGCATAGATGACGGGCGGGCTCGTTACCTTCGGCGAAACGATGCTCCGCTTGAACCCGCCGGCCGGAGAACGGTTGGAGACCGCGACCTCGTTGGAGTTCCGGACGGCCGGCGCTGAAAGCAACGTCGCCATCGCCGCTTCCCGGCTCGGCGCGTCGTCGGTGTGGCTCTCGAAGCTCCCCGACTCCCCGCTCGGACGTCGGGTCACGAACGAGGTCAGACAACACGGCGTCGAACCGCGTGTCGCGTGGGCCGACGGGGCGCGGCAGGGTGCGTACTACATCGAGCGAGGCTCCGCCCCCAGGGAGACCACGGTTATTTACGACCGTGCCGACGCGGCGATCACGACGGCCAGACCGGGCGAACTCGATCGGGACGCGATCCGTACCGCGGACGTATTTTATACGAGCGGGATCACGCCCGCGCTCTCGTCGACGCTTGCGGAGACGACGGCGACGCTGTTGGCCGACGCAAAGCGGGCCGGCACGACGACGGCGTTCGACCTCAACTACCGTTCGAAGCTCTGGTCGACGGCCGAGGCCAAACGTCACTGCGAATCGCTCTTCCCCGACGTTGATGTCCTCATCGCGGCCGAGCGCGACGTCAACGCCGTCCTCGATCGAAAGGGGTCGGCGCGCCAAATCGCCACCGCAGTAGCCGCGGACTTCGATTTCGAGACGGTCATCATCACTCGCGGCGAGAACGGAGCGCTCGCGACCCACGGCGGGACGGTCGTCGAACAGCCAGCCTTCGAAACCGACACCGTCGACGCCATCGGAACCGGTGACGCGTTCGTCGGCGGCTATCTCGCTCGACGCATCGCTGGTGATGGCGTCTCCAGCGCGCTCTCGTACGCGGCAGCGACCGCCGCGCTCAAGCGCACCATCGAGGGCGATCTCGCTGTCGTCACACCCGACGAAGTCGACCGAGTGTTAGAGAACGGAACCGGCGGAATCGCCCGGTAACGGCCGGCCGATCTCACCGGGTAAGGTGGATCGACAACAAAAGCTTTGTAGGGCCCCAAACATCCCCGACTATGGCGAACACGACTTTCCGCGACCGTCTCTTGAACGGCGAGACCGTTGTCGGCACCTTCCAGCTGCTCGACTCGGCGATGGTCTCCGAAATGATCGGGGTCGCGGGCATGGACTTCATTGTCTACGATCAAGAGCACGGACCGCTCGGCGCCGAGACCACCCTCGAACTTGCCGCGGCCGCACAGAACCGCGGCGTCGCCCCGATAGTCCGCGTCCGCTCGAACGAGGAAGCCGAGATCCAACGGGCGCTCGATATCGGTTCGGCCGGCGTTCAAGTCCCACAGGTCGAAACGGAGGCCGACGCTCGGGCCGCCGTCGACGCCGCCCGGTTCGACCCGCTTGGGAGCCGCGGGCTCTCGCAGTACGTCCGAGCCGGCGACTACTGGGGTAGCGACACGTACACCGAAGATCAAAACGAGGACGTCGTCCTCATCGTCCAAGTTGAGGGAGAACGCGGAGTCGAGAACATCGAGGACATTCTCGGCGTCGACGGAATCGACGCCGTCTTTCTCGGCCCCTACGACCTCTCACAGTCGCTCGGGATCCCCGGCCAAGTGACTCACGAGCGGGTCGAGGAACTGATGGAAGACGTCTGTGAGCGTGCCGCCGAGGCCGGCGTCGCGGTCGGCGCGTTCGCCGACACGCCTGCGATCGCGAACCGCTGGATCGACGCCGGCGTCCAGTACGTGACCCTCGGCGTCGAAGCCGGTCTGTTCACCGAGCACCTGTCGTCGCTGGCTGCGGACGTCGACACGACCTAGCGGGACCGGTCGCCGCCGTCTGGCCCGTCTCTCACTGGCTGCCGGTTCAAAGCGGGAGTCCGCGTTCCTCCGCCGCCTCGTGAATTGCCTCGATGATCTCCATATCCCGGAGCCCGTGGCGACCGTCTGGACCGATCTCCGCCCCGGTGAGAAGGCGATCGGCGAAGTAGTCGAACTCCTCGCACATCTCGTCGACCTCATCCGCAGTCGCGTGTGCCATCTCGACCGAGAGATCGCCGGCCTCGACGCGCAGTTCCACCTCGCCGTGGAACGCCGGCCGCAACTCGATCTGTCCCTCGGTGCCCGTGATCTTCAACTGCGTGTCCTCGTGAGCCCCCTGGGAGGCCGTCGAGATGAACTGGATGTCATCCTCGAATGCGAGGAGGAACGACGACCGCTCGTCATCGACCCTATCGAACGGCGGATGCGTCGACGCCATGCTCGCCTGTACCTCGGTCGGCTCGCGGTCGAGCAGGAACCGTGTCGTGTTGATGGAGTAAATCCCAAGATCCATCACAGAGGTACCGTAGCCGGTGAGATCCGGGTCGATCCGCCACTGGTCCTCGTCGGGGATCATCTCGAGTAACGGCTGCGTGTTGTCGCCGTATACCTGAACCGGGTCGCCGATGACGCCGTCGTCGAGAAGCGACTTCGCGATCCGAACGAACGGGTCCGTCTGCATCCGATAGGCCACCATCAACGGGGCGTCGTGGCGCTCGCACGCCTCGACGAGCCGCTCGGCTCGTTCGACCGACGCCTCCATCGGCTTCTCACAGAGGACGCCCTTGCCGAGTTCCGCGGCGGTCTCGGCGTAGTCGAGGTGGTACGCATTCGGGGTCGCCACGTACACCGCGTCGTACTCGTCGGCGGCGACTCCGTCGTGGTACTGCTCGTAGGTGATCGCCCGCTCAACGTCGTTTTCGTCCGCGAGACGCGTCGCTTTCTCGGCCGAACTACTGACCAACACGGTGGTCTCACAGAACGTCGACTCTTCGATCGCCGGGATCGCGACGTCGGTCGTCCACCAGCCGAGGCCGATGAGCGCATAGCGGACCGTCCCGTCGGTCGCCGTCTGCCAGTCGCGAGACTCGTACTCCCTGAACAGCGTGTTCGGAGACATGTCGATTCGATCGGCGCTCGACCACAAAAGCGTTCCCACCTCCCGGGCGGACTCAGTCGTTCGCACACGCGGTCGTCGATCGACGCTCGTTCGGTCATCCGCTCTCCATCCGCGTCGCCGACCGCGTCGGACACCGAGGATGTGGTTTCCGCGGCCGTCGGCGAATACGACCCACCGAATTGGTCCTGTCCGCCCGCGTCACCTCCGGAACCATTTTAGTGGCACTCTCCGAACTGCCGTTGATCCATGAGCTATGAGCATCTTCGGGATCCAAACGCGGAGTACACCATGCGCGACCTCTCGGCGGAGACGATGGGCCTCTCTCGCCCCCGCAGCGAGGGACACGACGTGGAGATCACAGACGTACAAACGGTGATCGTGGACGGCAACTATCCGTGGACGCTCGTTCGCGTGTACACGGACGACGGGCGCGTCGGCGACGGCGAGGCGTACTGGGGCGGTGCTATCCCGGAGATAATCGAACGGTTGAAGCCGTTCGTCGTCGGCGAAAATCCCCTCGACATCGACCGGCTCTACGAACACATGGTACAGAAGATGTCCGGCGAGGGATCGATCGCGGGCAAAGACATCGCTGCGATCTCCGGTATCGAACTGGCGCTCCACGATGTCGCCGGGAAGATCCTCGACGTTCCCGCCTACCAACTGCTGGGCGGCAAGTACCGCGACGAGGTCCGGACGTACTGTGACTGTCACACAGAGGACGAGGCCGACCCGGACGCCTGTGCGGACGAGGCGGAACGGGTCGTCGACGATCTCGGCTACGACGCGCTGAAGTTCGACCTCGACGTCCCGTCGGGCCACGAGAAGGACCGCGCGAACCGCCACCTTCGCGGTCCCGAGATCGAGCATAAAGCCGAGATCGTCGAGAAGGTGACAGACCGCGTCGGCGATAAGGCCGACGTGGCCTTCGACTGCCACTGGGCGTTCACGGCCGGCAGCGCCAAGCGGCTGGCGCGTCGGCTCGAACGGTACGACGTCTGGTGGTTGGAAGACCCGGTTCCTCCGGAGAACCACGACGTCCAGCGCGAGGTCACCCAGTCGACCGGGACGCCCATCGCCGTCGGCGAGAACGTCTACCGGACTCACGGTCAACGGCGATTGCTCACGGAACAGGCCGTCGACATCGTCGCCCCGGACGTTCCGAAGGTCGGCGGCATGCGCGAAACGGCGAAGATCGCGACGCTCGCGGACATGTTTTACGTCCCGGTGGCGATGCACAACGTCTCCTCGCCGATCGGGACACTGGCGTCCGCACACGTCGGCGCGGCGATCCCCAACTCGCTGGCCGTCGAGTACCACTCCTACGAACTCGGCTGGTGGGAGGACCTCGTCGAGGAGGACGACCTCATCCAGGACGGATACATGCCGATCCCCGAGGAGCCGGGGCTCGGGGTGACGCTGGACCTCGACGCCGTCGACGCCCACCTCGCAGACGGCGAGGAGCTGTTCGACGAAGCGTAGCTTCGTCGGGCTCGCCTGACTGTCAGGCGCAGTTCGACGAGGCTCACGCCTCGTCGAGCCAGTGATTCTTCGATTCACGCTGTTCGACGACGCGTAGCTTCGTCGTATCCGGCCCCCCGATTTGGCACCGGCGTTTGAGAGGCGTGCGTCACGTCGAACGGGAAGCGTACGTCACGTCGACTGCGACCCGTCCGTCGTGACCGCACCGAGAAACGACTTGGAGCCGTTGAAACAGCCGATCAGCTGCGATCGTTCGAATCGCTTCGGACCAGCGTCACGGGGCAGGGGGCGTCGAGTATCACTTGCTGTGCGGTCGAACCGAAGATCGCCTTTCCCGTCGGCGATCGCCGGCGTCCGCCGACGATCACGAGGTCAGCTTCGGTGCCCGTTGCGAGACGGACGATCTCGTCGGCGTGTGTGCCGATAGCACCCCGTATCTCGTAGTCGATCCCGTCCTCCTCGAACACCTTCGAGATCGATCGAATCGTCCCGTGCCGTCTCGCCACGTCGTCGACGGTGACCTCGGACGAGTTGGCGACACCCAAGTTGCTGGTCGTGGAATCGTACTCCGCTTGAGTGAATACGTGGAGGAGAACGACCGTTGCCCCGGCCGGTCCCGCAATGTCGGCCGCCGTCCGAGCCAGTTGGTCGGTTCGGTCGCTTTCTTCCGGCCCGACCGCGAGCAGAAGGGTCTCAAGTGCCATGGGCCGTGTATTACCCCGGAGACTCTTAAGAGTATGTCCGGCCTCCGATCCCCGCGAACGGCAGTATCGAACTATTGATGTGTGGTGAACCGTCTCGTCTTGGTAATGGATCCCGGGATCTCGTTCGCGGTGCTCGCGGCTGTCGCCTGGGGCGGTTACATCTTCTCGCTCAAGCGGCTGTTCAGCGACGTCTCGCCGGCGGCACTCACGGTGCTTCTCAACTCGTGTGCGGTCGTCTGGTACGTCCCTGTCGTGGTCTCTCGAACCGACGTCTCTCGGGAACTCGTTGCCGGGATCGAGCCCGTCGAGTCCGGTATCGTAGCTCTGACCGTCCTCATGCACGCAATAGCGTTCATGCTGTTCTTATGGGCTATCGACGACGGAGACCTCTCGTACGTCACGCCGATCAGCAAGATCGTTCCGGTGTTCGTCCTCCCGGTCGAGGTCCTGTTGCTCGGCCAAGTGTTGACTAGAATCCAAGTTCTCGGGGTTGTCGTGGCGACGGTCGCGGTGTACGTCGTGAACTACGAGCCGGGGAACCTGCTGGGACCGATCGTCAACGTGTATCACTCCCGACCGGCACAGTTCGCGCTGTTGAGCGCGATGTGTTACGCAGCCGGCGACGTGGGGAAACGCGTCGTGCTACAGGAGATCGGGATGCCGACGGCTCTGTGGGTTCCAACACTGCTCGTTGGTATCTCGCTCATACTGCTTCCGAGCGCCGTGCGTCATCCCCCCTCGCTCACTCGCAGGGATATTCCCCGATTCGTCGGCGTCGCGGCAATCGTCGCGCTCGCCGAGCACACGACGACGACGGCCTTCGCGATTCTCCCCGCGAGCATCGCGTCCCCCATCGTAAACACGCAAGCGGTCATCGCGGTGGTCCTCGGCGGCGTCCTACTCGGAGAACGCTACTTCCGGCTTCGGCTCTTCGCGGCCGTCATGGCCGTCCTCGGAGTGACGCTCATCGCGCTCTGACGGCTGCGAACGCGCGACGTGCGCCGTTGCCGCCTTCCATTCACCAGCGATGGTGGACGTGTTCCCGGACGTGCGCGTCGTATACCTCCGTGACGGCGTCGTGAGTCGATTCGTCGAGCGGATCGAGATCGCTTGCGGCCGCGTTGGCACGGATGTGCTCTGGGGTCGAAGAGCCCGGAATGACCGTCGAAACCGCGTCGTGGTCGAGGATCCACCGCAGCGTGAACGCGGCTGTCGACATTTCGTCCGGTACGGCCTGCTCCTGCAGTGCATCGACAGCGTCGAGTCCGGCCTCGAAGGGGACTCCCGCGAACGTCTCGCCGACGTCGAAGGCCTCTCCGTTGCGGTTGAAATTCCGGTGGTCGTCCTCGGGGAAGGTGTCTGCCCGGGAGAGCGTCCCGGTTAGAAGGCCGGACGCCAGTGGGACACGAACGATCACGCCCACGTCCCGAGCGGCGGCCTCTCTGAAGAAGAGATCGGCCGGTCGCTGCCGGAAGGGGTTGAAGATGATCTGAACCGACTCGACGCCGGGATACGTTATCGCTTTCAGTCCCTCCTCGACGCGTTCGACGCTGACGCCGTAGGCGTCGATACGGTCCTCCTCGTGTAGCGTCTCAAGCCCGTCGAAGACGGACGGCTGGTAGTAGACATCGGTCGGCGGACAGTGGAGCTGGAGCAGATCAAGCGTCTCGACGCCGAGGTTCTCTCGGGAGCGGTCCACGAACCGCCGCAGGTTATCGAGGGTGTACCCGTCGGCTTCGTGTGGGTCGAGCCGCCGACCCGCCTTTGTCGCGACCGTCACCGCGTTGTTCTCGATAGGGGAGGCCAGCGCTTCGCCGAGGACTCGTTCGGAACGGCCATCGCCGTACACGTCGGCGGTGTCGAAGAAGTCGATTCCGGCATCTAACGCGGCCTCGACCGCGCGTTGTGCTTCGGCGTCGGATACGTCCCCCCACGCACTACCGAGTTCCCACGATCCGTATCCAACTTCACTTACCGATCCGATCGACCCGAGTGAACGAGAATCCATACCGCTCTGTGGTACACGCGAACAAATAACGACCGGGAAAGCGGCGATCCTCTCACCCAGCTATACCTGCGTGACTGAGTTCTCGAGCGTGCCGAGTTCGTCGATGTCGATTGAGATTGCGTCGCCTTCCGTCAGCGTGAAATCGTCTTCCGGCACGAGCGACGTGCCGGTGAGGAGGACCGCGAGTTCGGGAACGGCATTGTGACGGCAGAAGTACGAGACGAGTTCCTCGCAGTTCCGCTTCATGTTAGCGGTCGTCGTGGAGTCCTCGTACAGTTGGTCACCGTCCCGTTCGATGTGCATCTCCATTCGGAGATCGTGGGGGTCTGAGACCGCCTCCGCCGAGGTGACGCCGGGGCCGATCGCACAACACCGATCGTACACCTTCGCCTGTGGGAGGTACAGCGGGTTTTCACCCTCGATCGACCGGCTGCTCATGTCGTTGCCGACGGTGTATCCGACGATCTCCCCTCTGAACAGAACGATCCCCAGTTCCGGCTCCGGGACGTCCCACGTAGAGTCCTCGCGGATCCCAACGGCCGCCCCGTCTCCGACGGTGCGGCTGGCGGTTGCTTTGAAGAACAGCTCAGGTCGGTCGGAGTCGTACACGTCCATGTACACGTCCGGACGATCGCTTTCCGCCTCCCGAGCCGCTTCGCTTATTTCGTACGTGACCCCGGCCGCCCAGACCTCGTCGGGGACGATCGGTCGGTCCAAGCTCTCCTCCAGTACCGCGGGCGACAGTGTCTCTGCAGATTCGCTCAGCCGCCTTCCGATTTGGTCGATGGACGTCTCGCTCACGGCCGCGGCCTTCGCCAGTTCACGGAACGTGTCAACCGGATCGTCAGCCGTTCCGAGGTCGTACACCGTCCCGTCGATTTCAACAGCCAGTCCTGTGTCAGCGGTGTCGAGGTTGTAATACTGCATGGTCTAGTCGGTCGTCTCATGCGGGAGTCCCGCATGCGTGAACCTACCTTATTACTATAGACATCACTAATAAATTCACGGATCGATAGACGCCGCGACACCTGACGGCCAACGCTCGGCCGAGTTCCACGACGGTGGTGTCGGGCCACTACCGGCGGCCGTGTGAGACGACCGCCGTCTCCCCCGACCGCCTCGACAAGAGAACCAGTATCTTCAATTGGTGTTCGATACAATGCCATTGCGTGCCATGAACGTGCCATCACACACACTGCCGAGCGGAGACGAACTCCCCGCACTGGGATTCGGGACGTGGAACCTCGGTAGCGGAACGGTCAAACGAAGCGTTCGAGCCGCGCTCGACGCCGGCTACACCCACATCGATACCGCCGAGGGGTATCGAAACGAGCGGGAGATCGGCGAAGTGATCGCCGAGTACGACCGCGACGATCTCTTCCTCACGTCGAAGGTACTCGCAAAGAATCTTAATTACGAGTCGCTTATCGATGCGTGTGAAGGGTCTCTGGAACGATTGGGAACGGACTATCTCGACCTCTACTTGATCCACTGGCCGAACCCGGCGATCTCCCTGCGGGAGTCCCTCCACGCGATGGCGGAGCTTCACGATCGGGGGCTCGTCCGAAACGTCGGCGTGTCCAACTTCAGTGGCTATCAGCTGAGCTGTGCCCAGCATATCAGCGACGTTCCCATCGCCGTCAACCAGATCGAGTACCACCCCTGGTTCCAGCGGTCCGAGCTGGTAGAGTACTGCCGTGACACCGACACCGTCGTTGAGGCCTCCGCACCGCTGGCGCGGACCGAGATCTTCGACGACGAGGCCGTCCGAGAGCTGGCCGAAACCTACGACAAGTCGCCCGCGCAGATCGTCATCAAGTGGGCGATCGAACGCGACGTGGTCGCTCTCCCGCGCTCCGGGACCCCCGATCACATCCGTCAGAACGCTGACCTCGACTGGCAGATCGAGGAAGACGACCTGCGACGGCTCGACGAGCGTGACCGCAACCACCCCGTGTACGACACCCCGACACGAGATTGGACGACCGACGTCTACGGGATCGAGCAGTAACGCGACCCCGAAACCGCTACCGGCGGGGGCGCTTCCCTGCGCCCCGCCGATCGCCTCACTCCGTGAGAACGACTTCGTCCGCGGTCTCCGCAGACTCGTAGATCGCGTCCAACACTTGCATGTCCGTCAGCGCGTGGCTGCCGTCGGGGTAGATGTCGCCGTCGGTGAGCAGCTGATGGCCGAAGTATGCGAACTCTTCTTCGAGCTGATGGACCGCCTCGAACTCCACGTCAAGCCGCGTCCCGCCGCGGACGACCGCGACCGCTCGGTCCTCGCGCTCGTAGAACGCCGGGTCGAGAATCAACCGCCCCTCGGTGCCGGTGAGTTCGAGCCGGCTGGCGTGGTGAGCGTTTTGGCTGACCGTACACATCGCGTCGACGCCGCCCGGGAACTCGAGTCGGAAGGACGCGTGCTCGTCAACGCCGGCGAACGCCTCGTGCTCCGTGCGGGTTCGCCCAGAGACGCGGACCGGATCCGTCCCGAGGACGAACCGCGCGGTGTTAATCGGGTAGATTCCGATGTCCATGAGCGCACCGCCACCGGAGAGTTCCGGGTCCAGCCGCCACTGGTCGGCCGCCTCGGTGAGTTCGGAGAGCATTGTCTGCGACATTGTGGCATGGACGTGAGTCACGTCCCCGATGAACCCGTCCGCAAGGAGGTCTCTAAGCCGCCGAACGGCGGGGTCTGTCTGCATCCGATACCCCACCATCAACGAGACGTTCGCGTCCTCACAGACGGAGACGATCCGCTCTGCGCGCTCGACGGTCGCCGCCACGGGCTTCTCACAGAGAACGGCTTTCCCCTGGTCGGCCGCGGCCGCGACGTACTCGAAGTGGGTCGCGTTCGGCGTCGCGATGTACACCGCGTCGTACTCGTCGGCGACGCTCCCCGAGCGGAACTCCTCGGGAGCCACGCCGATCAGGTCGTGTTCATCGGCGACCGCCTCGGTGGCGTCCGAGTCGATGTCCGTCACCACGGTCGCCTCGGTGAACGACGACCGGGCGATCCCCGGAAGGGCCCAATCGCGGGTGAACCACCCGAGCCCGACCACCGCGATTCGGACCGGGCCGTCGACAGCGGTCGGGTCCCGGGTTTGCCAGTCTCGGTTGGTGAAGCCGTCGACGTATTCGGTCAGATCTCCCATACGGATCCCTGTTGAGACCGTGTTATAATATCTTGCCGACTCGGATGGCCAGAGGCTGACTCCGGTGGCTCGCGCAGCCGTCGGTTGTGAGATCCGCCGAAGGCGACTCTCGTCACCACTCGATGTCGGTTCGATCGATCAGTTCCTCCCACGCTCGGTCGGCACCGCCGTAGAAAGTCATCCATGTGGCGACGGCGAACGCCGCCAGCGCAGCGACCACTTCCGCGACCTGACCGAGTGCCCCGGTGGAGCCGAAGACGAGGCCAGCGATCCGAACGAGGACGTACGCGGCGGGCAGAAGCGACAGCTGATAGACGGCAAACCGGATGTACGAATTCGTCCGCCGCCAGTAGCTCCAGCGACTCGTGACAACCGCGTACAGGACCGGGATGAACACGAGCGTGAATCCGGCCATCTGTCTGACCTCTTGGACACCGGTTTCGGAGGGAACGATCGTCCCCACGAGCGCACCGGTGAACAGCCCCAGACCGATCGCCCACGAGGTCGCCAGTCCCCGGTTCATCGTCCTCGCTGCTCGTTGCCCCGGTGGCTCATCGGTCGGTCACGCCGGCTCGGGTCGGTCAGCATGGTAACGGCACATCGGCGGCATCCGTGTAACCCTTTCGGGAGCGTTCGGGGTGAGCCGCTAAAAAAACGGAACCGGGATTAGTTTTCGGAGGCGAGCCCCTCTGCGAACTGCTCCGCGAAGAGGACGTAGATGATGAGCGTCGGAAGCGCGGCGACGAACGCTCCCGCCATCCGGAGCCCGAAGTCGACGCCGGAAAGGTCGCTTCCGAGTCCGGACAACACGAGCGTCACGGTCGCGGCCGGACTGCTCGAACTCCCGATGAGCGTCAACGAGAACAGGAACTCGTTCCAGATCATCGTGAACTGGTAGATGAACACAACGCCGATCATCGGCTTCGACAGCGGGAGCACGATCCGTCGGTAGATGTTGGTGATGCTCGCCCCGTCGATCTTGGCGGCCTCGATGAGTTCGTCCGAGAGGGACATGTAGTACCCCCGGAACAGCAGCATGCAGATCGGGATCGCGTAGACGACGTGGGTGACCGTCACTGCGAACAGCCGCGAGTGTCGAGCGGTGAAGAACGGAAGGTTCCCCAGCGGCTCCAGCAGGCCGTCGACCCCGACCATGTTGATCCAGAAGTCGGAGAGCGGGACCAACACCGCCTGATACGGGATGAAGATGCCGACCAAGAACAACACGAGGATCGAGAACTGAAGGCGCTCGTTCCAGTCGACCAGGGTGAGCCCGTACGCCGCGATGCTCCCGAGGAACACGCTGGCTATCGTCGACGGGACCGACATGATGAGGCTGTTCACCATCCCTCTTGAGAGGTAATCGAACGCCACGGTCCACTTCTCTAACGTGAATCCGCTGGGCCCCGGCGGGATGAACGGCGTCGTCGACGTGACCGCGCTGGTGGTCTTGAAGGCGGTCACGAACCCGGTCCAGATCGGCGAGATGAAGAAGACAAAAAAGAACATGACCACGAGCGCGATCCCGATCTTCGTGTAGTTGAGCGCCGGCAGTATCCGCGCGATGCTTTCCGCCCGGGAGTGGGTTGGTTTGCTCATATCAGAGGCTCCCCTGTTTGTGCTGGTAGTGGAGATACGGTGCGATGATGGCGAGCGACATGACGAGCAGTATCGTCGCGATCGCCGCCGAGTACGCCCAGTTCTGTAGCTGGAACGCCTCGCGAACCATCAGGGTCGCGAGGATGTCCGTGGCCTGCGGCACACGGTACTGCCCGAACATCGAGTAGAGGAAGGTGAACGCCTTCAACGCGAAGATCAA
This sequence comes from Halorubrum sp. BV1, assembly GCF_000746205.1. Lineage (NCBI taxonomy): Archaea > Methanobacteriati > Methanobacteriota > Halobacteria > Halobacteriales > Haloferacaceae > Halorubrum > Halorubrum sp. BV1. The sequence continues at coordinate 612,597 of NZ_JQKV01000002.1, read as the reverse complement.
CAGGATGACCGCCGCGCTGACCGACGACGACTTCAGCTGTGGGATGATCACGCGCCAGTAGGTCTTGAACGTGCTCGCGCCGTCGATTCGCGCGGCCTCAAACTGGTCGTCCGGAAGCGACTGGAGTCCGGCGAGAAACACGACCATAGCGTAGCCGCTGAACTGCCAGATAAGCGCGAAGATCACGGACCCCAAAACAAGGTCGGGATTGCCGATCCAGTTGTATGGTCCCAACCCAAATAGCCCCACAATGGCGTTTACCATCCCGTTGTTGACGTTGTACATCCAGAGCCAGAACTGCGCGGTGACGACGAACGACAGCGCCATCGGGAGCAGGTAGATCGTCTGTATTTTCTCTTTATACCGGATCTCTCGGTCGAGCAGGATCGCGAGGAACAGCCCCAACAGCATGGTGACCGTCGTGAAGACGATCATCAACATGAACGTGTTCTTGGTGGTGAGGATCACCGCTGGATCCTGTATCGCCTGGACGTACATCTCCAGATCGAGGTTCGTGAAGTCCGGGCGCTCGAGGAACCCTTCGTAGTCGGTAAGAGAGATCAGCGTGTTCCAGCCGATCCCACCGTAGACACCGAGCCCCATGATGCTGAACGGGATGAACCAGTAGGGGAAACTCCGAACGAAGTCGCTCTTCGAGAATCGTCGTAACCGGTCTCGCCAGTCCTCCGGAGTCGCGCTCGCGGAGACGGACTGAGACCCAGAAACTGTGTCTTCTGAACGTGCCATGAATATATTTTGAAGGGTGAGATCCCGAGGTTACTCGAACACGGCCATCAGGGCGTCCGCCGCATCGTCCACGTTGAAGGGACCCATGAAGTTGGCCGAGATCGCGCCCTTACACTCGTCGAGTTCTTCCGGGGTACACGCGAGCCCGTGAGCCAGCGTCCGCGGGAACTGGTCGTGGTTGTTGAGGTGCTCGACGTTCATCGTGAGGAAGTCATCCAGTTGGCTGTCGTCGATGTCCGTCCGGAGCGGGATAGACCCTTTGAGGTTGTTGAACCTGACTTGCAGTTCGGCGTCGCCGATCAGTTCGGCGAAGGCCTGCGCCTTGACCGGCGCATTCCCGTCTTGGGGGAACATGAACGAGTCGAGATGGAACACGTACATGCCCTCTGTGCCCGGGAACGGAAGCCATCCCCAGTCCTCCTCGAACTCGAAGTTATCCGCGTTCCGATACATCCCGGCGGCCCAGTTACCCATCGTGAAGAAGCCAGCCTCGCCGTTGATGAGTTTGTCGTTGGCCTCCGGGAAGCTGAGGGTCGCCCGGTCCTCGTTCGTATGGGTCTCGACGAAGTCCTGCGTCTTCTCCAGCGCTCGGGCGATCGCCGCTCTATCGCCGTCCCCCGCGAGCCACGCCTCGTACGCCTCCTGACCCTCGGTGCCCAGCATGATCTGCGCCCAGTACTGGAGGACCGTCCACGGCGCGATCGACGTCGTCGTCACCGGGATGTAGTCCGTCTCGTCGGCGATAGTCTGACGGGCGGTGGTAAAGGAGTCCCAATCGGTGATGTCGTCGGGGTTAACACCGGCTTCCTCTAAGACGTTGACGTTGTAAAAGAGGTTGTTCAGCCGGTGGGAGCCGAGCGGAACGGCACGGTACTCGCCGTTCATTTCGCAGGCATCGAGCGCTTTGGGAGCCATCACGTCTTCCCAGCCTTTCTCCTCGAAGATGTCCGTCAGACTGTCCAGCGTACCGCCGTACTGGGTCATGTTGAGGCCGGGCCAGCCGGCAAACGCGTCCGGCGGGTTGCGGTTCGCGAGCCGTCGAGCGACCGTCGCGTTGAGGTTCTCGTTCGCGTCGCCGCCGATCGGCTCGATCTGGTGTTCGTAGTCGGGGTACCGCTCCTCGTACATCGCGACGATCTCCGCGGCGGCCTCGGCACCGTCGCCGCCGGTCCACCCGTGGAGCGCTTCCATCGGGTTGTCCGTCAGCTCCTGTCCGTCGCCGCTCGACCCGTCGCCGCTCGACCCGTCACCGCTCGACCCATCGCCGCTCGATCCGTCACCGCTTGACCCGTCGCCGCCGTCGCCCCCGCTACAGCCGGCGAGCATCACGCCGACGCCAGCCGCTCCGGTACCGAGTACTTTCCGCCGTGTCAGGTAGTCACCGTTCCTGCCCGAATTACCTTGATTAGGCATACCATAGCTCCTTGTATTCCTCATATATAATGATTTTGTTTTCGCACCAAAAACCGTGTGAGAAACGTTCGATCCGACTCGACGTGCCACTTTTCACTCCCTTGCCGGCGTCCGAACGGTCGGTAGTCCTACTTTGTCCCGATTTCTTGGACCTGCTCGACTTCCTCGACGATACGGTTCCGAAGCGCCTCGCCGGTCGCGGCGTCGAACAGGTGGATCGCGTCCTCGGGGAACGAGACGCCGACGTCTTGTCCCCCGGTGAGGTGTCGCATCCCGTCAACGGTCGACGTGAACGTCTCGTCATTGGAGGCCTCGGTGAATCGCAGGTGGACGGCATTCTCGTTGCCGTGCGGTTCGATCACGTCGATGACTCCCGGGAACTCCTTCAGATCGGAGGCGTCATCGCCGATCTCGACGTTCTCCGGGCGAATTCCCAACACCAACTCGGTCGTTCCCTCGACGCTCGCGAGCGCCTCCTCGGAAAGCGGATACTCGAACCCGTCCCCGACGAGGACGCCGTCCTCCAGTGTCACGTCGAAGAAGTTCATCGACGGTTCCCCGATGAACCCGGCGACGAACACGTTCGCGGGTTCGTGGTAACATTGCATCGGCGTCCCGACCTGCTGGAGCGTTCCGCCGTCCAGGATCGCGATCCGGTCGGACATCGTCATCGCCTCGGTCTGGTCGTGAGTGACGTAAATTGTGGTCGTTCCCAAGTCCTCCTGAAGCTGTTGGAGTTCCGTCCGCATCTCCGCTCGAAGCTTCGCATCGAGGTTCGCGAGCGGTTCGTCGAGCAGGAACACCTTCGGATCGCGGACGATCGCTCGACCCAGCGCGACGCGCTGTTGTTGCCCGCCCGAGAGTTCACCGGGTTTGCGGTCGAGGAGGTCAGTGATACCGAGCATTTCCGCTGCCGTGTGGACCCGCTCGTCGATCTCGTCGTCCGGGAGATCGCTCGACTCCTCGAGGCCGAACGCCATGTTCTCGTATACGGTCATATGCGGGTACAGCGCGTACGACTGGAACACCATCGCAATGTCGCGTTCCTGGGGCGTCTTCCGATGGATGGGCTCGTCGCCGAGGTTTATCGACCCGCTGGTCGGCGTCTCCAATCCAGCGACCATTCGAAGCGTCGTCGACTTCCCACAGCCTGATGGGCCGACGAGGACGAGGAACTCACCGTCTTCGATCTCTAGGTTCAGGTTGTCCACCGCGACGATCTCGTCGCCGTCGTCGTTGAATGTCTTCGTCGCGTCTCGCAACGAGAGGTTTGACATGGTAACTCATGGTTCTTTCCCTTCATATATTTATTTGATCTGATCCGGGCAGAGGGGACGGCGAGACGATGGGTTCCGATAGGTTTAATATCCTAGTATCGGCGATGTAACCGTATGACTGACGCAAAAATCACCGGTGTAGAGACGTACCTCGTCGCGAATCCGTGGAAGCCGTGGGTGTTCGTCGAACTGGAGACGGACGCCGGCGTGACCGGAATCGCCGAGGCCACCACACACGACAAACCGCGGACCGTCGCGGCCGCCATCGAAGAGATGTCCGACTTCTTCATCGGCAAGGACCCCTTCGACACCGAGAAACTCTGGCTCGAAATGTACCGCGACGAGTGGTTCTCGAAAAACGTCATCAACACCACCGTCTGCTCCGCGGTCGACATGGCCTGTTGGGATATCAAAGGAAAACTCCTCGACAAGCCCGTCTACGACCTCCTCGGGGGATCGGTCCACGGCGACGAACTCCGCGCGTACGCCAACGGCTGGTACACCGACACGGGGGGCGAGCCCGAGGGGTTCGCCCGTGCCGCCGAACGCGTCGTCGACGACGGCTACGACGCGATGAAGTTCGATCCGTTCGGCACCGCCTGGCAGTCCATGAGCCGCAAAGAACAGAACAAGGCGGTCGACATCGTGCGTGCGGTCCGCGAGGCCGTCGGCCCCGACGTCGACCTGCTCATCGAGTGCCACGGCCGCTTCTCCGCCGGACAGGCCGTCGAAATCGCGCGCGAGTTGGACGAGTTCGATCCGACGTGGTTCGAAGAGCCGTGTCCGCCCGACTCGATCAACAGCCTCGCGGAGGTCGCACGGAAGTCCCCGATCCCCGTCGCGACCGGCGAGCGCCACATGACCAAACATGACTTCTTCGAACTGGTCACTCGGACGGACATCGACGTGTTCCAGCCCGACCTCATGAACACGGGAGGGATAACCGAAGGCAAAAAGATCGCCGGCCTCGCGGAGGCCGACCACGTCGATATCGCCCCGCACAACCCGCAAGGCCCCGTTGCAGGCGCGATCTACTCGCACTTCTGTACGTCTATCCCGAACTTCCGGATCCAAGAGATGTTCCAGACGTACGACGTCGACTGGGTCGACGATCTACTGGTCGATCCCCTGGAGGTCGAGGACGGCTACGTCCAGATGCCCGAGGGGCCGGGGTACGGCATCGAACTGAACCACGACGTCGTCAGGGAACACGAGTACACCGAAGACAGCGTCCACACGATCAACCTCTTCGAGAAAGACTGGGAGAAACGCGAGGTCCAGCGGCGGTAAGATACGGCGTTCTGCCCTCCGCCTCGACGATTCCGCGTTCCGCTTCGTTTTCGGCTCCCCGCCCTTTCGCGTCTATCTAACTCACTCGATCCGCTACCCACACGTCCCCCGAATCGTCGGGACACGGCGGCCTCTGGCTATCCACAACGGCTCCGCTGAACGTGTCCTCGGCGTCCGTCCATCCCGTCGGCGGTCGCGACCCCGCAGCCCCCGATCCGATGACCGAAGCGGTCGTCCCTCACCCACACAACGTTCTGATTTAGAGAACATTGTCTAACGCGCGGTCACTAAGAATTACAATAGTACGATTGTAATACGATGCGAGACGTGAACCACTATTTTGCGGGACACCGGTTGCCAGCGTACTATACACTGAACGCTTATGAGAGAAGAGGCGAGCCACGGGAACGATTCGGCGGGTGGGTCGGTCGAGTTGAGATGAGCGTATCTCTGATCGCGAACGACTGTTCTGGAAGACAGAACACTGTGCTAGTAGTTGATGTTGAGTTCGATGACGTTGGCCGCGCTGAGAACCCGCTCGGAGAGTTCGCCGTGAAGTTCCTCGTCGCTGACGCGGCTCGTAGGGGCAGAGATGCTCACTGCGCCGAGCACTTCGTCCGATGAGGACTTGACGGGAGCTCCGATACACCGCAGTCCTTCGAGGCGTTCGCCGTCGTCGATCGCGTATCCCCGGTCTCGAACTGACTCCAACGCGTCGAACAGTTCCTCGCGGGAGCCGATACTGCGGGGCGTCTTCGGTTCGAGTCCGTGCCGCTCGATGATCGCTTCGACCCGCGACTCGGGGAGATGAGCGAGAACCGCTTTCCCCAGCGCAGTCGTGTGAAGGTGGGTTCTGAGACCGGCATACGTGTCGAGGTCGACCGCATCTTCTCCCTTTGAGCGCATCAGATACACACCGAACCCCTGCTCTTCGACGAGCAGATTGGCGAGTTCACCCGTGTCGTCCGCAAGGGATTTGACTTCGGGTTCGGCCACCTGATAGAACTCCATCGACTTTCGGATCGACCCCCCGATCTCGAGGAATTTCAACCCGAGCTGGTACTTGTTCCCCGTCTTCAAGACGTAGCCGTGGTCCTGAAGGGTGCTCAGATGGTTGTGAACCGCGCTTTTTCCCATATCGATGCCCTCGGCTAACTCCGTGACGCCGGCGGGACCTCGCCGCTTCAGTTCCTCGATCAGCGTGAGCGTTTTCTCGGTCGTTCGGACTGGGTGTTTGGCATCCATACAAGTGTGGTTCGGCTGTCTGAGACATAAGTGTTCTGGGTATCAGAACACCGCCGTTACTGCGTGAGCGGTACCGAGACGGATCACCCCCGACGGTTCCGAGTGCGACCCCGCGAAAGTGACGGTGATGCTGTTCCGTGGCGATTCGTCCGAGTGCTCATGTGGTTCCCCTGAGAACGAGGCGGTTCGTATGCGGCGAAGGGGTGTGCGCCTGCGACGGATCGGCTGATTCGAAGCCGTCTCCACCGAGAGCGGTCGAACGCCCTCTCGCGTGATCGCGACCTGTCTTGGGCGTGTTCGGGCGGCGTCGGCCTCCAACCGGCAGTGCCGATAGCGTCCGAGACCGAATGAACTACCACGGGCTAGTCACTGTGTTACGCCATGACGACCGAACCGCTCCCCCCGATCGGACTCGGCACCTGGCAGAACGACGACCCCGAACAGTGCGCCGAAACCGTCGCGACGGCTCTTGAGATGGGGTATCGACACGTCGACACGGCGCGTTTCTACGGGAACGAAGCGGCCGTCGGCGACGGAATCGCCGCCGCCGACGTGCCCCGTGAGGACGTCTTCCTCGCGTCGAAACTCCATCCGATGGCCGAGGGACTCGCCTACGACGAAGTGTACGACGGCATCGAGGAGAGCCTCTCGCTCCTCGGGGTCGACGCGCTCGACCTCGTCTACGTCCACTGGCCGGTCGGCAACTACGACGCCGCGGAGACGCTGTCGGCGTTCGACGATCTCGTGGACGACGGACTCGCCCGCCACGTCGGCGTCTCGAACTTCGATACCGAACTGCTCACCGAGGCCCGCGACGCGCTCGACGCGCCGCTCTTCGCGAATCAGGTCGAACGCCATCCGATGTTGCCGCGGGACGACCTCGTCGCTCACGCGCAGGAACACGACTACTACCTCGTCGCGTACTCGCCGCTCGGCCGCGTCGAGGCGCTCGATCTGCCCGCCGTCGAGACCGTGGCAGAGAAACACGGCGTCTCGCCGGCGCAGGCCTGTCTCGCGTGGGTCACTCATCCTGAAAACGTCGTCGCCGTGCCGAAGGCGACCGGAAGCGACCACTTAGCGGACAACCTCGCCGCCGCCGATCTGGAACTCGATCCGGAAGATGTCGACCGCATCGACGCCGTCGAAGCGCGGAAGCGATTCGTCGAGCGCGAGGGCGCGCCCTGGACGTAAGACAACGGACAGCACCCGTCAGTTCGCGCGCCGGTCTCCGCACCCGACGATCCCTTTATAGGTAGCTGGGAGGCTACTGTGTAGCCATGCCATACGACGACGGGGCGGCGCTCTCGACAGTCTACTCGGCCGCTCGCGACGGGGGCTACGGCTTCTTCGCGAGCAACGTCACGCACTTCGACATCCTCCTCGGCCTCCTTCGCGGGGCCGACCGCGTCAGCGCCGACGCGGTCCTCCAAGTGAGCCGCGACTCTGCCGCCTTCTACGGCGACGGTGACCCGGCGGTCGGCCTCGAAGCTTTCTGCGCGTATCTCGATAGGTTCGCCGAGCGGACCAACGTCGGCGTGTTCTGCAACGTCGACCACGTCCACCTCCCGGACCAGCGCGACTTTCTCGACGCCGTGGTCGAGTCGGGCGTCGCGTCGTCCGTGATGGTCGACGCCTCGGACCGACCCTTCGAGGAGAACGTCGAGCGAGTGAGCGAGGCCGTCGCCCGAGTCCGCGACGGCGACCGCGAGATGCTCGTCGAGGCGGAGCTCGGTCGCGTGGCCGGCACGGAGAGCGGCGTCGAGACGGTGGCTGAGGACGCCTTCTACACCGATCCAGAGCGGGCCGTCGAGTTCGTCGAACGGACGGGCGTCGACCTGCTCGCCGTCTCCGTAGGCACGCGACACGGCGTGGCGTCGGGCAGGGACCTCGACGTCCGCCCCGACGTCGCGCGTGACGTAGACGAAGCCCTGCGCGACGCCGGCCACGACGTCCCGCTGGTCGTCCACGGAGCGTCCGGCCTCTCTGACGAGCAGGTCGAGGCCCTCCTCGGCGCGGGTGTCCCGAAGTTCAACAAAAACACTCGCTACCAGTACGAATACGCCCGAACGGCGGCCGATTTCTACCACGAGCACGCCGACGCGATCCGACCTCCCGAGGGCGTCGACGACGACAGGGGGTCGATGTTCGCCGGGGCGGACTGGTCGCCTGAGAAGACATCCTTCCATCCGCACGTCGTCGGCGAGGCGGTCCGCGACCGCCTCGCGGACGTGATGGCGGATCTGTCCGAAGCCACCGGAAGCGCCGGCCAGAGCCGCTATATCGACCGATGAGTGGACCACATCTGCTCGGGATCGACGCCGGGCTGACGAACGTGAAAGCGGTGGTCTTCGACCGGACGGGTGCGGCCGTCGCGAGCGCGATGACCGAGACGCCGGGCCACTCGCCCGAGCCGGGACGGAACGAACAGGACCACGACGATCTCTGGGCCACGACGGTCGACGTGATCGGCGACGTACTGAGTGCAGACGCGGTCGACGCCGGAACGATCCGGGGGGTCGGCATCGCCGGTCACGGTCACGGCCTCTACGCGCTGGACGACGCGGGCGATCCCGTCTGCGGCGTACAATCGACGGACGACCGCGGGATCGGCGTGTTGGACGAGTGGGAGTCGGACGGTCGGCTCGACGCGGCCGCGGAGCTGCTGGGTTGGCGGCCGTTCGGCGCGGACCCGTACAGTCTGCTCGGGTGGTTCGACCGGGAACGGCCGGCGCTCGCCGAGCGCATCGACACCGTGCTGTTCTGTAAAGACGTGCTGAAACACCGACTCACCGGGAGTCTGACCACGGACACGATGGACGGCTCCGCGCTGGTTCCGCCGGACGGGGAGGCGGATGCGGTCTTCGACGCGCTCGGACTGGGCGACTACGCGCACGTCGTTCCGGAACTGGTCGACAGCACCGCCGAATGCGGGCGGGTAACGCCGGAAGCGGCCGTCGAGACCGGACTCAGAGCGGGAACCCCGGTCGCCGCCGGGCTCCACGACGTCGGCGCCTGCGCGCTCGGTGCCGGCGTCACCGTGCCGGGAGATGCGACCGTCATCCTCGGCACATGGGGGCAAAGCGTCGTCGTGACTGGGGGACCCGACGAGGGGACGGGCGGCCTCCCTCGACGATACCTCGGCGGCTACCTCCGCTATCGCGGGATCCGTGCCGGTGCGGCCTGTCTCGACTGGTTCGTCGACCGGTTCGGCGCGGAGTGGCGCACAGAGGCGAACGAACGCGGCGTCGATCCCTACGAGGTGTACGAAGCGCGCGCGGCAAGCGTTCCCGCCGGGTCGAACGGCGTGCTCTTTCACCCGTATCTCAACGGGTCGACGGACCGTCCAGACGCCCGAGGCGGCTTCTACGGCTTGGATCTGGCGACGAGCAGCGAGACGATGCTCCGGGCGGTGTACGAGGGAGTCGCGACGGCGCTCGCGCTCGGGGTCCGCGACCTCGAGGTGCCGGTCTCCGATCTGCGCGTCAGCGGCGGCGGAGCCCGGAGTTCGCTCTGGATGCAGATCTTCGCCGACCTGTTCGACGACACCGTGTCGGTCCCCGACGGGACCGAGATGGGCGCCCGCGGTGCGGCGATCTGTGGCGGCATCGCCGCGGGCGTATACCGCTCTCCGGCCGACGCCGTCGACGAGGCGGTCACGATCGAACGGACGCACGAGCCCGAGAGAGTGCGGGTCGAACGGTATCGGGCGATCGCCGACGCCTTTGAGCAGGCACAGGACGGCCTCGGCGCGGCGTGGGGAACACTAATGAGTGTTTCTCGGGAAGGTGTGGACGAATGAGCACGACTGTGCTACTGTGTGGCGATCCCCAGCAACCGAGCGAGTACATGTACGAGGCGCTCGGCCACCTCGAGGACCGGGGCGTCGAGTTCGAGCGAATGGACTGGCTCGGCGACGCCTCTCCGACGGCCTTCCGCGACGAGACGATGAGCATGGAAGCCGAGGGGCCGGGGTCGTTCGACGACGGCGACATCGCCGCGCGGATCGACGGCGTCGACGTACTCGTGGTGCATAAGGCACCGGTCTCGCGCGATCTCGTCGACTCCGCGGACTCCCTCGAACTCGTCGCCGCTGCCCGCGGCGGCACCGAGAACGTCGACGTCGCGGCCTGCCGCGACCGCGGGGTCACGGTCCTCCACGCGCCGGGGCGAAACCGCGACGCGGTGGCGGACTACGCCGTCGCGATGCTCCTCTCGTTCGTTCGAGCGATCCCGTTCAACCACGCCGCGCTCTCCGACGGCGAGTGGGATCAGGTGTTCGACCCCGACCGGCTCCCGCCGGACATCAAGACGACGAATATCGGCGTCGTCGGCTTCGGGAACATCGGCCGGGGCGTCGCCCGCCGACTCTCGGGATTCGATCCGACGGTGCTTGCTCACGACCCATACGTCGACGACGAAGCGATCGCCGACGCCGGAGCGGAGCCCGTCGGGTTAGACGAGCTTCTCGAACGGGCCGACGCCGTGACGCTACACGTTCGCCTCTCCGAGGCGACGGCGGGGTTGCTCGGAGCCGCGGAGTTCGAGCGGATGCGGTCCACGGCGTTCCTCGTCAACACTGCGCGCGGGGGGCTCGTCGACGAAGCCGCACTGCTCGACGCGCTCGACGCCGACGAGCTGGCCGGTGCCGCACTCGACGTCTTTCGCGAAGAACCGCTCCCCGACGGCCACCCCCTGTTCGACTGCGACAACGTCGTGCTGACGCCGCACGTCGCCGGGTCAACCCGCGACGCCGTCCTCGGCGGTCCGCGTATCGTCTCCGCGGACTTGGCCCGGTGGCTCGACGGCGACGACCTCGTCAACACGGTCGACTGATGGCCCCTCGGTGCGGCCGGCGACTCTGCCGTGGAGTGTGCCGCACTCCGCCCTGCGATTTCCTCGGAGCGACCGCGGTTTTATGTGGGTTCCGCATGTCCCCTCCAACATGCGATTTGGAATTGTAAGCACTGCGAACATCGGTGTCGAATCGGTCATCCCCGCGATTGCCGCGAGCGAACACGAGGTGGCGGCCATCGCGTCACGCGACGGCGCGGCCGCGTCCGCGCTGGCCGACCAGTTCGGCGTCGAAGCGGCGTATGACGGGTACGAATCGATGTTCGACGAGGCCGAACTCGACGCCGTGTACATCCCGCTCCCGAACGGCCTCCACGCGGAGTGGACCCGCGCAGCCGCCGACGCGGGGCTACACGTCCTCTGTGAGAAGCCGCTGACGGGGAGCGCCGAAGAGACAGAGGCGGTCTTCGACTACTGCGAGGAGCGCGGCGTCACACTCATGGAAGGGTTCATGTACCGCTTCCACCCGCTCACGGAGCGCGCGGTCGAAGTCGTCGAAGACGAGTTGGGCGACATCCGTGCGGTCACGTCGGCGTTCACTTTCCGAATGCCCGACGGTGCCGAGGACATCCGCCTCGATCCCGATCTCGATGGCGGGTCGGTGTACGACGTGGGAACGTATGCCATCGGTGCCGCGCGCATGTTCCTCGGCGAACCCGACCGCGTCTACGCCCGCACCCACGACGGTCGTGACTGCGGCGTCGACACCGAGATGGCAGGCGTTCTCGAATACGACTCCGGTGCCAGCGCTCGCGTCCAATCGGGCTTCGAGACACCGCTCACCCAGTACTACCGGGTCGAGACGACCGACGGCTGGCTGACGGCCGAGCCGACCTTCGACGTCGACGTCGAAGGCGAGACCTCCTTGACCTACAGCGTCGACGGCCGGGAAGTCACGGAGACGTTCGACCCCGCCGATCACTACCGACTGGAGGTCGAACACTTCGCGGACTGCGTCGAGCGCGGCGAGACGCCGCGACTCGACCGCGAGGAGAGCGTGAACCACGCTCGGGTCCTCGACGCCGTCTTCCAGAGCGCCGCGGACCGCGAACCCGTGTCGCTCGACGACTGAGGCGCGGAAAACGTCGGACCTGATTTTCGCCGGCGACTCAGAAGTGCGAGATCTTGTCGCGCCGATAGAGGTCCAACGACGTGATCGAGTTCGGCGACTCCTGACGGACGGCGTAGGCCACGGCGTCGGCCACCTCGATGGCTTCGGTGACCTCGCCGGGCTCGAACGCCTCCTTCGAGGGCGTTCCGCTTTCGGAGCCGAACTCCGTTCGGACCTCGGTCGGGTTGATCGAGGAGACTGCGACGTCATCCTCGCCGAGGCTGGCTTGGAGACTGATCGCGAAGCCGCGTGTCCACCACTTCGTCGCGGCGTAGACCGGGTTGGCCGGTCGTGGATGGTTGCCCGACATGCTTCCCATGAACACGAGGTGTCCGGCCGTCTCCTTCAGGTGAGGGATCGCCTCGCGCGCGGTGTAAAACATCCCGTCGACGTTGACGCCGCGCATCAGCCCGTACTCCTCGTCGGTCAGTTCGGCGACCGGCTCGTCGACCGCAAGGCCGGCGTTACACACCGCGACGTCGAGCCGACCGAAGCGTTCGACCGTGGCCTCGACGAGCGCCGCAACGGCGTCGGAGTCGGTCACGTCAGTCGTGACGACTTCGACTTCGGCGTCCGTCTCCGACCTGATCGTCTCCGCGACCGACTCCAGTTTCTCCGTGCGCCGGGCCGCGATAGCCACGTCAGCGCCGTCCTCGGCGAGAA